>NZ_JANUSD010000008.1:0-263660 GCF_024793945.1 Emticicia fluvialis | reverse complement strand
ATGTATCTTCATCTTCTCTTTGTGTTGCACCTCTAAGATAACACTTTTTAGAGGAACAAAGAAAAATCCCCGCGTCTTTTTTGACCGGGGATTCCTATTTTTTAGACCTTTTTAGACAGCCTCTTTAATTTTATAGGCATTTAAAACTCATTTACTGCCTGCCCTTCTTCTACCATGAAAAAGCTACTCTTACTATTTTGCCTATGCGGCCCCTTTTGCTTTGCACAGGCAGACTTTACCCGGGTGTATTATCCTATCATTAACGAGGCCGAACTGGCCATTGTAGACACCAGCTATTATGAAGCCCTGCAATTTTATAATGAAGCCTTTGCCAATGTACAGAGACCCTTCGCCAAAGATTACTACAACGCTGCCATTTGCGCCACTATGGTAGGCAAAATGCCGCTGGTATTTGAGTATCTTGAGAAAATAGTTGAGAAAGGCTATAAAGTAGCTAATTTCAGAAAAGACGCCTTCTTCAAAAACGTGGCAGACACTTGCAAAAAATGGCCCGACTTTGAGAAACAGGTACTTCTGATTGAACCCGCAATTAATAGACAAGTGCGCGACTCACTGCAAAAAATTAAACAGCAGCAGTTTATTTACCATGTTGCCCCTATTACCGCCGACCTCCGTAACTATTATAAACCCTACCTTAAAAATTTTAAATGGGTACCTGTTGACAGCCTGATACATTTACCTGATATGCCTAAAAATCTTGTTGCCCAGCAAGACAGTCTGCGGCTCATTAATGCCAAAATAGCCACTGCCAACACCTACAACAGAATACAAACAACCCTTAGCATAATTGATTTAAACGGGTATCCTGACGAGAATATGATAGGCCTTAACTCTCCCCTTCCGGAAGGCAGCCCCTATGCGTTTAATGTTACGGCTTCTTATCTTTTTCAAAATACTTTGTTAGATGAAATCTTTCAGGAAAAAGCCAATCGCATAGACATATTATCGGTTGTTAAACAAGCCATCAGAGACGGTAAGGCAGACCCTCACATACTCAAGTCGTTAATTGATTACTCAACCGACGAACCCTACACCATGGGAAAGGTACTGGTTTTGCAATTGCGCCTGGAGAATAACATTGACTGCCCGAATGAAAACTGGGAGCAAAAGAAAGAGCAGTTTTTCTGGAAAAAAGAGCGCCCTGGCACCATGACGGAGATGGAAATCAATGAAAAACGACTTGCCATAGGGCTGGAAAAACTGGAAGACGCCTATAAAAAGGCATTTTTTAAAGCCCGTAATACTCCTTTTCTAATTTTAGGAGGCACTTACTTAGCCGAGCTGGCATATATACCCAGTTGCGAGTTAATCGATAAAACCATAAGCGGCACTGTAATGCTTAAATGAAATAGTATTTTTCCAAGAAAGTACGGTTTTATTTACTGCCACGCAAAAGATTATTTGGTGCAAAATTCTTGTTCTTACAACATTCCATTAAATTTGTACTCATTTTATCAGTCGTACTTCTTTAATCGTACATCAAATAATCAATATGTCTGTCCAAACATCGCTCTATCGTGATACCGAAATCTTCGATTTAATCACGAAAGAAAACAATCGCCAGTTACATGGTATTGAACTGATAGCTTCTGAAAACTTTGTTTCGCCACAGGTAATGGAAGCTGCAGGTAGTGTGCTTACTAATAAATATGCAGAGGGGCTACCCGGTAAACGTTATTATGGAGGCTGTGAGGTGGTAGATCAGGTAGAACAAATAGCCATTGACCGCCTGAAGGCGCTCTTTAACCTTACCTGGGCAAACGTACAGCCACATTCTGGTGCGCAGGCTAATATGGCTGTTTTCTTGGCATGTTTACAACCGGGCGACAAAATCTTAGGCTTTAACTTGTCTCATGGCGGCCACCTATCGCATGGCTCGCCTGTTAATATATCTGGTAAATATTTCCAGCCGTTTTTCTATGGAGTTGAGCAGGAATCTGGCCTGATTGACTGGAACAAGGTTGAAGAAACCGCCCATAAAGAAAAACCAAAATTAATTATTTGTGGTGCGTCTGCCTACTCTCGTGACTGGGACTACGTGCGTCTGCGCCAGATTGCCGACTCAGTTGGCGCCATTCTATTGGCAGACATCTCTCACCCGGCAGGATTAATTGCCAAAGGCCTACTGAACGACCCATTCGACCATTGCCATATCGTAACCACCACTACACACAAAACGCTTCGTGGCACACGTGGTGGGGTAATAATGATGCGTAACGACTTCCCGAACCCTTTTGGTATAACTACACCTAAAGGCGATGTAAGAATGATGTCGTCATTGTTAGACTCGGGTGTATTCCCGGGCACTCAAGGCGGGCCCTTAGAGCACATCATTGCTGCTAAAGCTGTGGCATTTGGTGAGGCCCTTACCGAGAATTTCTATAACTACGCCGTGCAGGTTCAGAAAAATGCACGTGTAATGGCTGCCGAATTTGTAAACCGTGGCTATAAAGTTATTTCAGACGGAACAGATAACCACCTGATGCTGATTGACCTGCGCCCAAAAGGTTTAACTGGTAAAATAGCAGAAAACGCCCTTATACAAGCCGATATTACTGTAAACAAGAATATGGTGCCTTTTGACGATAAAACCGCCATGACAACCTCAGGAATGCGCGTAGGAACTGCCGCCATGACAACCCGCGGTTTGGTGGAGGCCGATATGGTAAGAATTGTAAATCTGATTGACGATGTGTTAATGAACCACGATAAAGCTGCTACCATTGCAGCCGTTAAAAAAGAAATCAATAGCTGGATGCTCGATTATCCGTTGTTTCAACTCTAAGGTTCATATACATACAGCATATATACAAGAAAAGCGCGGTTCAAAGAGCCGCGCTTTTTATCTAAACCTTAACTAAACCGTATGAAAATAAGAATCTTTATGATTAACCAATAAACTGGTATTCAAAATCTTGTTTAATTGCAAAGCACTCATAGCGCGCTTTTTCAAATGTATTTACCACCGCTACGCTTTTACGCTTGCAGATGGTTTCGGTAAACAAATGAATAACGTAATCTGCCACCATTTGTATAAACGATTGCTGATTGGTTTCTTCTTCTACACTGATTGCTGTTTCTTTTATCAATGATGATTTCAATGATTGTGCCTGTGCTGCCGTTTTTTCAACTGCATTAGTCAGGATACGTTGGTGTCCGTAGGCGCTGCGAGGGAAACTCAAAGCCATTGAGTTGAGGCTTATCAGAAGTGTTGCAAAAATTAATAATAGCTTTTTCATAATTTTATTTTCAGTGCACATTTACCGTTATTTCATTGACAATACAAAGATATATGTTTTGTTTGGTATTATGCAATACATAGTACTATTTTTTTCTTGAGTTGTGGATGAATGGCTAAATAGACTGATGAACGGCATTGTTGGTTTTTTGTCATTTACCCGCTTTTATTCACACATCAATAAGATGCGAATTGATGGAACAAAGTTGCAGCTAATAAAAGATTTTTTATGCTAAAAAAAGTTAAAGAGTGTTAAAAACAACCCTAAACCCGGGTATTCAGGTAGATGAACCGCTAAAGGGCAATAAAAAAGGGGAATAGCCTGATGCTACTCCCCTTTTGCCTTATTGATTGAATGAGCTTAATATTCCCAGAGGTTATGCTCCAGTTCCATTAATTCATTTTCAAGTTGTTCTGATTTCAGCAAACCCTCCCGAGCCGACTTATAGATGTCGTCCAGGTCTCTGTCTGCGGCATTTGATTTTTTGGTGATTCTTCCACGGAAGAAACGTAATTCAAAAGCATCAGCCAGGTTTTTATGCTGAGCCGTATTGGCTGCATTATACCAGATACATTTTGGATTTGATCTGAAATAACGGTCTAAGTCTTTAAACTTGAAATACGCCACGGCGCGGTCAAAACCCAGGGCTGTCTGTGCCGCAGGAATGACGATTCCTAAAGACTGGATATCATAATACTGTCTCGAGCGTTGTTTATCAAAAAGCCAGTCTTCCCGCAATTCAAGGGTTGTTAACTGATTCGGGAAATACTCAGTGGCACCGCTTGGCATAACTGTTTTATTTCCGAAGCCGTCATTCTTCGAGGTGCTGTCGCCTCCGCCACCCCAGCCGTCGTCGCTGGTAGGAGCATCAGTAAAACCAGCTTCTCTTTCTTCTTTAGACAACCCACTACTTTCTTCTTTAATCTGCAAACGTTCACTGAATTGCTCCAGTGTCAGTTTAGTAACTAATGAATCGTTGGCATAGGCATCAAGAACACCCGCTTTCACACCTTCAATCAGATGCTTGGTAATTTCATTACCCTTTGCAAAAAAAGGTTGATTCATCTTTTCGCGAAGGTCAATCTTTCTCCATAGCGTAACTTTATACATTACGTTAGCATCATTAACCGGGCGTAACGACAATGGATTACCCTGAGCATTTGTTTTTTCCTGAGCTACTGCAAACTGGCCGGTTATTAATGCAACACCCAGAGCCAGGCCTTGTAATTTTCTCATTAGCTTCAATTTATTTAAACCTTTTATTTCAAGTTAATTGTTGTAATTGACGAACTCCCAATCTCAACCGACTCAATTTCACCTTTAAAGTTTCTACGTTCTACCCTTTTTATTTCAATTACATAACGGTCTCCTGCTTGTGCTTGTTGCGCCAAACTTGAAATATTTGCCGGGCCGCCATTAGACACCACGCTACCCAGCGGTTTGCTACCACGTGCCAGAAAAACCTGATACTCTGCCACACGGAATGCGGCATCTTTAGGGTTAGTAGTTTTAAAGTTCTCGTCTGCTGCGGCCACTGCATTAATAACGCGCAATGAAGCCGCCGTTTCTCCACCTTTCTCGTTCAATTTTGCACCAGACTGATTTGTAAAATATACATCAGGTTTAGGTACACGACGTACTCTGAAAGGGAAGCTCTTCAGAACAGAACCACCGTTGCTTACATTCATGGTTACCTGTGCCGAATTAGGCACCACAGTTACCTTGCCACCACCACCTGGAATGAACTCAGCGCCAGAACCACCAAAAGTTGGTGAATAAAGCGCGCCAAGGCCAGGCGAAGAAGTCTGAATCTCGTTGGCACACTTAAAGTACAAAGGAGGCAATGAGGCAGACTCAATCTGTACTGATGGCTGTAATACGGTATATGATTCTTCTTTGTCAACGGTTTTCAGGCTACCGTCAGGCGCAGGGTAAGATACACTGGCTCTGAAAGAACGCGTCAACTTACCGTTTTTATCGTACTCACCACCTTGTGCTGTCAGTTCATAAATTCCTTTCCCATCTTTTACAGGGATAGAGCTACCATTGATACTGATACGCGGAGTAATAGATTTTGAATAGGCTCCGATGGCAATTTCGGCATGGTATTTCTGGCCTGCCACGACGGCGCGGGCATCAGGAATAACCACCGCAAAAATTTCGTCAAACTTAATCTCTTGTATACCTACTTGTTTAGCCAGGTACTCAAGGGTCTGCGCTTCCAGACGGCGTACCTCCGATTGTTTCTGGCTCAATACGGCCAATGCCGCAGGCACCGGAGTCTGAGCAAAATAGAGTTCAGAAAAATCTTTCTTTCTGGTGGTAACATCGGTTTTGGCAAGCGCGGGGTCTTCTGAGGCATCAATGGCCAGGTCAGACATTTTTACGCTTGGGTCGCCTAGTTTTTGCAGGGCAATTACGTATTCGTTCAGTTTTTTCTTCAATTCATAGCCTTTACCGTTTTTGTTGGCCCCTACCATCAGTATAGCAACCTTCTCTTCTTCTGAAGGGTTTTTAACACCACCAGTTTCGGCGTCAAATCCGCCTCCGGCATTGATAACCTCCTGCTTCAGGCTTCCTATGTAAGAATCTATTTCGGCTGTCAGTTTTCTGACATCATTAGCTCTACGTAAAACATCTGCATATTTTTCGCCACCAGGTTTTTCAATTTCCTTTTTGATTGCCCCTACCGACTTTTCGTTTGTTTCATTAGCCGATGAGTTTGCTCTTTCCAGACTATTATTCAATAACTGAAATTTTTGTAGAATAGCGTTACTTATTTGGAGTGCCAACATTGCGGTCAGAACAAGATACATCATATTGATCATCTTCTGCCGTGGTGACTCTTTTCCAGCTGCCATATATATTGAGTATTATACGGTTAGTAAAAATTTTAACTGTGCCTGCCGTTTATAAAGCCATAAGATTAACTTGCCGGCTTAACAAACGCCAAACGATTAGTTGCCTCTCATTGCCGACAACATGCTGCCGTATACATTGTTTAACGAGCTAAGGTTATTAGTCAATTTAGACAATTCTGACTTAAATTGCTGTGTTTCCTTAGATGCCTCTGCCATATCCTGCATGGCAACGCTCAGGTTGCTGTAGAATGCATTCATGGCTTTCAGGTGCTTGTTGGTATCTTGTAACTCCAATTCATAAACGGCATTCAGAGCGCCCATATTCTGGGTAATTTTACCAAACTGCGCTCTGTATTCCTGCGCATCTTTGGTGGCATCTGCCATGCTGTTCATGGCTACTACGGCTGTTCCGTAGGCGCTGTTCATAGCAGTTATTTGTGTTGAAGCCGCTTTTACATTTTTTGCATATTCGCTGGTGGCTACTGTTGCATCGCTGATGTCTGTCATTTTAGCTATCTGGCCTGTCAGATTCTGAATACCGCTTTTAAGGTTATCAAATACATCAGGCGTAATTTTGGCATTAGCCAGCATATCATCAAATCTGGCAGTAAGACCATTGCCCTGTGCAGGTGCTGCAGCGCTTCTTCTTACAGGCTCGCCCTGATAATCATCAGCCAGTTCAGGATAGGCTCTTTCCCACTGATAATCTACCGGAGGAAACAAAAAAGATTGAATTGCATATAAAACGAAAATAAATGCCTCGGTTGCTAATCCTATGGGGAGCATAAATGCCAGTGACTCATAATGCATAATTTTACCCATCGCACCCAGAATCACAACTGATGCACCCAATGCATAAATAGTAGGTACTAGTTTGTCCCAAAAGAAATTCGTATTATTCTTTGCTGCCATCTGTTTAAATAAATTAAGAGTTTACTTAAGTATAAATAAGGTTATTCGGTTACGAAATAAAGAATTTGTGCGACTATAAAAAATTAATCACCAATTATTCTGATAAAAAAATATTTATCTAAATAGCACAATTGCGAAACACGAAGATAGCATTCTGTAAGAATACACGTCCTTCATGTTTCGCAATTAATTATTCATATCAGTCTCTTCCTGGAACACCCCCCAGGCGGTTCATCACGCACCGGAAACCGATGTATGAACGACGCACATTGCGGTATTCAAAAGTGTTAGTACCAGTTTCCAGAAAATAAGCCACATCTTTCCATGAGCCACCTTTAATTACTTTTCTGGGTTCGTTTTCGTCGTTGTAGACAGGGTTCAAATCCCAGGTAATAGGCATGTAAGAATCAGCATAGGCGTCTTCACACCACTCGGCTACGTTTCCTGCCATGTTATACAAGCCGTAGTCGTTGGCATTAAAGGCATTGGCAGGGGCGGTGTATGGGTATCCGTCGGCACGGTAGTTACCACGATACGGCTTAAAGTTGGCCAAAAAACAACCCTTTCCGTTAGCAATATAAGGGTTACCCCACGGATACTTGGCGCCTTCTTTACCACCACGTGCGGCCCACTCCCACTCTGCTTCAGATGGCAGACGGAAACTGGGCGAGCGGTAAGACTTATGCTCTGCCAGATACGCATTATATAACTTTGATCGCCATTTACAGAAATAACGGGCGGCATCCCAACTTACACCCACAACAGGGTAGTTGTCAAAAGCCGGTAACCCGTAGTAATCTTCTGTCATCTGGTCGCCGTTATGATAGGTAAAGTCTTTGGTCCATACTAAAGTATCAGGATATAACTCAGACATAATAAACTCTTCGCCAATTACAGAAGCAGAATCTTCAATCATGCGATTGACAAACTGGCGGTACTCATGATTGGTGATTTCGGTTTCGTCCATATAGAACGACACAATGGTTACGCGTTTATTCATTGAAACCCTTGCTGACATCACGTCTTCATCGGCCTGACCCATCAACAATGACCCTGAGGGAATCAATACCATACCGTCGGGTGCAACCTGCTTATATCCTTTACGAGCGTTCGCATTAATTTGCCCATTACGGATGCCATCCATTCCGGAGTTACCGCCTTTTCCTTTCTTTCCTCCAAATAGTCCGCTGAGAGGATTCTTGCCCGAAGAACCACACGCCTGCATCATAACAATTGGGGCAACAATTAACAGACTTCTAAATAAGGTCTTAAGCGTTTGCTTGTTCATACGTGTAAAACAAGTTAATAATCTGATATTTTGGGGTATTTTAATCTACTCGTTGTAAAAACGAGGCCAATGAATTTATTATTGTATTAGTATGCAAAGTTATGAAAAAAATTGAATCAATAGGATAATCCACAAGTTTCGGGCCATTATCGCATTAAAAACTGTTTTTTTTGCGGTATCTGAGCTGTTTATCTGCACAGCGTAATGGGCCGGGTAAAGAAGCAATAAAATAAAAAATGAGGAAGATTCCGTTTGATAATTGAACGGCAGATTTACCGAAACTATTATTTGACGATTCAGAGCTGAGAAGTGAAATATACCCTAATGAATCACTAACGTTTCCTCCGGCCTTCTTTTTATGTTGCTTAATGATTCAAAACCTTGTCAATATTAATCAAAACAGTTCAATTTTATTATCCAAGTTTAGTTTCAGAGCTGGTTTTAATATCTATATCGTGGTGTTCTGATAATCGATTTTTTACCGGCTCTTGGTGGTGCCAGCGAATAGCTGAGCAGTATCTCATGCGTGGTAGCGCTTTTTGCCTTCGCCCCGTTCACTATCACATCAATGGCGTAGCCTATTCTCATGCTGCCGTTAAAAATATTGGCTCCTAAAAGCGCTGTTGCGGCATCGCCTATTCTATAGCTGCCACCTACCCAATAGGTGTTGTCATAAGTTGCTATGGCTCCGGCTGAAACCGTTGTAAGGCTCATGTTGCTAAGATTTGAACTAACAATAAACATGGGGCTGATATCAACCATGTAAGAAACCCCAAACAACATACTGCCCGTCAGGTATGCACTCCTTTGCAACGCGTTAGTGGCTGTTTTGGTTGCCAGACCAAACTTGGGTTCGTTGATATGGTTAACTGACAACCCCAGCGAATACCCCGGATTATATAAATAAGCACCGGCGCCGAAATCGAACTCTGACTGGCTCACAATACCGGTACCCAGCAAGGGGTCATTATTGTCTCTCGGGCGCAATTTACCGTAATCAATACCTCTGGTATACAGCCCCCCATTAACACCAATAGCCAGCTGGCTGCCGCCAATGGGTATATGATAAGCATAAGAAAGTTTCAGGTCTCGCTGGATACTCGCCCCTATCTTATCGTTTACGAATGTAAGACCTATACCGCTTTTGATTAATTTTAAAGGCACGTTGGCCGAAATAACCTGAGAAACAGGTGCGCCGCCTTCGTCATAAGTACTCTGGTAACCTGTATATTGTGTTCTGTAAAGGGCCTGAAAACGTGTAACATTCTCTGACCCCGCAGTGGCCGGGTTAAAGAATAACTGGTTAAAGTAATAATGACTGAATTGTGTGTCTTGTTGAGCAGAAGCTGTAAAATATGCCAAAGACAATATTAAAATGTAAATTTTTTTCATAGTTGGCCCGGGGCTATTTCTGTTTTACTAAAGCAATATAAGCAAAAATACTATGTGCAAGAGTATAACGTAAAAAATTAGGCTAAACTTGTAGTTTAGCCTAATTAATTGTGTCAGATATGATTCGCCTTTTTTATGTAAAGTTCCAGGGCGCCTGTCATAGAAGGTGCATTAGGAAGCGGCGCTTCAATATCAAGAATATAGCCTGCGTCTCTGATGGCCTTGGCCGTGGTTGGCCCGAATGCCGCCAGACGCGTATGGTTTTGCTGCCAGTTCGGGAAATTATGGTCTAAAGACGTAATACCTGATGGGCTGAAGAAACAGATAATATCATAGAAAACCTCTGTCAGATCTGATAAGTCAGCCGGAACAGTTTCATACATAATGGCCTCTGTGAGGTGCAGGTCATTACGGTTCATGATATTGGGGATATCATTGCTTCTGATGTTTGAACACGGAAACAGGAATTTCTCGTTTTTATGTTTCAGAATCAATGCTTCCAGGTCAGCAGCTGTTTTCTGCCCTACAAAAATCTTACGTTTTCTAATAACTATGTATTTCTGTAAATAATTGGCAGTTTGCTCTGAAATACAGAAATACTTCATGTCTATCGGTATTTCAATGCGTAGTTCTTTCGCTATCCGGAAGAAGTTATCAACGGCATTACGGCTGGTAAGTATGATAGCCGTATGCGCCAGGATATCCACTTTCTGACGGCGGAAGTCGCGGTGATCCAAGCCTTTTACCTCAATGAAAGGGCGGAAATCTACCTTAAGATTGTATTTTCTGGCTAATTCAAAATACGGAGACTTCTCGTCTGCCGGTCTTGCCTGGGTCACTAAAATGCTCTCAACTTTACGGAGGCGTTCTTGAAGAAGTTTATCTGTCATTACACTCATCCAATTGCGGGTTTCAAGTACAGAATTCTTATTTTAATTCAACAAAAAAGTCAATAAATCGCGTCTATAACACACCCGACCATTAAATAGCGAATCTGATTCCAAGCACAATAGGTAACAGTTCGACAATGCAAAGGTACGAAATTAAATAAAGACTTGGAATGGTTACACTTCTATTTATCGTAAAATACACAATAAAGAACCGTACCAGATAGAACAAAATAACGGGTGTATATAAGTACGCCGACCAGTTAAGGTCAATCGGAAAATACTCTAAAAACATCACCAGCAAAACCAGAACCAAAGCACTGTAGAAAATAATAGACGACTGAATAATTTTAAAATAGTGCAGGTCTACTACTTTTTCGAGATTAAATAACTGGCCAATCAGACTGATGAAAAAATACTTGAAAATAAGCGCAATAAACACAATCAGGCAGATACGGAAATAGTTTGACGCCAGCACACCAAAGGTTTCGCCTTCCTGCAGGAATGTCTTCGACCCAAAAACATTAATGCCCTTGCTTTGTAGTAGCATATAAAAAAAGCTGATAAGCATAGCCAGCATTGAAATAAACAAAATGTTCATGCGGTTCAACGGGCGGTTAATCAGAAAAGACTGATCTCTCACCAGGGTTTTGAACAAATCCTGCAGATTATAGTATCTGTCAAACGCTCTTACGTATGAGTTTGACAGGTAGGTAAATATAATCAGTATAAATACCGACACCAGCACAAAATAATTTTTGTATGGCGTTGGCGCGCGTGGTTGCGCCTTAATGCCCGACTCTGCCAGTATAATAGGTTTCTGATTCAATTGCCGCTTATAGCCCATATACAGTTTTTTATACGCTATATCCGGCGAGCCGTATAAAGTTATGAAAATCTGGGGCTGGCGATAAACCTTGTAGAGGCTGTCTACGTTCAGCACAATCCAGCTGTTTGCTGGTATTTTCTGCCTGAGTGAGCCATTGATAAACAAAAAGTTATCTTCTTTCTGCACCTGAATCAACAGGTTATAGCCACGGTTGCTTTCAATATCACAAAAAACAGTATGTGCCGGATAATTGACATGCTGCTCTGAAATATAAGGTACGTAAGCCTTCGCCCGGTCGCTATACACGCGCCAGTCGTCATGGTAATCATGCACCAGGTAATACTCTCCGTTTGGCCCGACAGTTCCAGCGAACAAATTATAGGAAAGCAAAAGGAAGAGTAAATAGAGGCCTTTTTTCAAACTATTATTATGAAATTTTTCGCAAAATTAACAAAAAAAGGTCAGATATCTACATCTGACCTTTACCATCTAATAAAATTTTTATTATGCTCTGCCTAATGCTTTCAACATTGTGGCACCGATATCAGCCGGCGAAGCCACCACGTGGATACCACATTCGGCCATAATTTTCATTTTTGCTGCAGCTGTATCATCAGCTCCGCCAATGATGGCACCCGCATGACCCATACGACGGCCCTTAGGGGCGGTCTGGCCGGCTATGAAACCAACCACAGGTTTGGTACCGTTTTCTTTAATCCAACGAGCCGCTTCTGCTTCCATGCCTCCGCCAATCTCACCAATCATCACAATACCTTCTGTTTCAGGGTCGTTCATCAGCAATTCTACAGCCTCTTTGGTAGTAGTACCGATAATCGGGTCACCACCAATACCGATAGCCGTGGTTTGCCCTAAACCGGCTTTGGTTAGCTGGTCTACTGCTTCATAAGTAAGCGTACCTGACTTAGAAACCACACCGATTGTTCCTTTTTTAAATATAAAGCCTGGCATAATACCTACTTTACATTCTTCTGCTGTGATAATACCCGGGCAGTTAGGGCCAATTAAACGAACGTCTTTGCCTTGAATATAAGACTTTGCCACTACCATGTCTTTGGTTGGGATACCCTCAGTAATACAAACGATTACCTTGATACCCGCATCGGCCGCTTCCATAATGGCATCAGCTGCAAAAGCAGGTGGCACAAAAATAATTGAAACGTCTGCTCCTGTTGAGATTACGGCCTGCTCAACAGTGTTGAAAACAGGTTTGCCCAGATGCTCCTGGCCACCTTTGCCGGGTGTAACACCACCCACCACGTTAGTACCGTATTCTATCATTTGTCCGGCATGGAAAGTTCCTTCAGAGCCGGTAAATCCCTGAACAATTATCTTTGAATTTTTATTGACTAAAACGCTCATTATATCATTGATTAGATGATTAGTAGATTTTTTTACTCAAAACAGAGACAGCGTTTGCAAGCAAACTGAATGATTCTCAATTTTACGTAAAAGTAGCTTGAAATGAGAAAAGTGCAAAAGTTTTTTTGATGCAAATACCTGCCTGCTTTGGGCGAAAAATATAAGAATCTGATAGTCAACAGATTATAAGACATAAGTGTCTGACTAAAATTTCAAAACCCTTTGATTTTTCACAATTATTTAATGCAAGTGCCGATTGGCAGGCTAAAACGTACCTGAAAATAATTTATAGGCAGGGTGAGTAGTGGTTTAGTAAATCAATTACTAAATAAGAGGTAAGCTTGAATAGATGCTGCAAATATAGAATATTTCATATTTAAAGTATAAAAAACCAACGGAATTTGCAGGTTAATAATCATGCCACATCTTCAGAAATCAATAATAATCTATAAATCAGGCCGTTACCGCTATTGTTGCCCGTTTACAAACTTCACCTTGAAAACTATAATTTCAAACTTTGTTAGTTCTCATTCCTGCAAAAGCACTAAATTTGCGCAACGTGTAATTAAAATTCTTTTTATTTCTTCTTCATGACGGTTCAAACCAACGTATCGCTTAAGCCTTATAATACTTTCGGTCTGGAAGCTACTGCTAAATATTTTGTTGAAGTTTCAGGTATTGAACAATTGCATGCCATACTGAATGACCCGGCGTTTCAGCAAACTGAAAGACTAATACTAGGGGGTGGAAGCAATCTGTTACTGACTCAGGATTTTAACGGTATAGTAATCAAAATAGCCATTAAGGGCATTGAGAAAATTAAAGAAGACGAAGAGAACATCTGGCTGAAAGCAGGTGCCGGAGAAGTATGGCATGACCTGGTGATGTACTGTGTCAATAATGAATATGCAGGTGTAGAAAACCTGTCGCTAATACCCGGTACAGTAGGCGCTGCCCCTATGCAGAACATAGGCGCTTATGGGGTTGAGATTAAAGAAGTGTTTGAGAGCCTGGAAGCAATTGAAATAAAAACAGGTAACATAAAAACTTTTACAAAAGAAGAATGCCGCTTTGGCTACCGGGAGAGCATTTTTAAGCATGAAGCCAAAGGCAGGTATGTCATTATAAATGTAACCTTTAAACTGTGTAAAGCTCCTGTTTTTCAGGTAGCTTATGGAGCCATTCAGGAAACACTGGCTGCTATGAACGTGGAGACGCTGAGCATCAAGGCCATCAGTGAGGCGGTTATCAGTATCCGCCAGAGTAAATTACCTAACCCTGCCGAAATAGGTAATGCAGGAAGTTTCTTCAAAAATCCTGAAATACCCAAAGCACAATTTGATTTACTGAAAGAGAGGTTTCCGTCTGTACCCTCTTATCCGGTAAATGAAAATACCGTAAAAGTACCGGCAGGGTGGTTGATTGAACAGGCCGGCTGGAAAGGCCAGCGATTCGGACAGGTGGGTGTACACACCAAGCAAGCACTTGTGCTGGTGAATTATGGCGGCGGAAAAGGGAACGAGATAAAGGAACTTTCTCAGAAAATACAACAATCTGTTCTTGAGCAATTCGGCATCCAACTGCAAGCCGAGGTCAATTTTGTGTAAATCATATTTTTTACTTTTAAGAATCATCTACCTGCCAAACCGCTGACAGGGCAGTTACTGCCGTTTGTCATTGCCTCAAATTTTTTTTTACCTCTACGCAACCCCGGTGTTTGCTTTCTGCATCTTGTTTATGAAATGCAACAAAAAAAGTCTTTTTAAAAACTCCGCGGCAGTTTTTTTAAATATATCAGATTACACCATTATTAATTATTACTATTATGAAAACGCTTATAACAACCATCGCCGCTTTAGCAATTGCCATGACAGCCCACGTAAGTGTAATGGCCCAGGATGAAGAAGACCACTTCGACTCTGACAATAGAAACTATAACAGCAAAAGCTATAAAGAAGAACGCACCGAACGCAAAAGCCGGAATATGTTTTCAAGAAGAGATTTTGGTTTATACCTGGGTTTGAACACTTTCGACAATGATAAAACGCCAGAACTTGACAACTGGAACTCACGTTATGTGGCACTTAACTGGAAGAAAAACCATCGGCTTATTACAGGCAACAAAGTTGATGTGGCCATGGGAACCGGATTTGAGTTTGCCTGGAATAACTATATGTTTAAAGACAATATTACATTGAAGAATCAGGCTACCGGAGCAGATTTTGTAGAAGTGAAAGACCAATTAGACAAATCTAAACTTGTAGTTACCAGTTTCAATGTGCCTTTAATGTTGCAATTTGGCTTTAAAGAAAGCAAATGGATACTAGGCCTGGGTGCTTATGGCGGAGCCAGAATAAACAGCTACACCAAAATTAAAGGCGAAAACGGCACCAAACGTGACCACAGCGCATTTAACATGAACAAGTTTCACTATGGGCTGGCAGCAGAGTTAGGACACAAGAACTTTACACTTTTTGCCCGCTATCAAATGACCCCGGTGTTCAAAGATAACAACCCTGTAAACGGCAACACTATTATGTTTGGTATTCGTCTGTAATCAAAATAAAAAGTCAAAGCGTGCCACGGTTAAACTCTAACGAGTAAAGCCGTGGCACGCTTAATTTCAGCAAGCCTACCTTCAGATTTTAGTAAAATCAAGAGGCTGTATATCCGGCTCTGCATAACCCAGCCGCGCTTCTTTAGAAAAAAGGCGTTCTCTCGAATAAAAAATCAGGGCGTTGTTTCTGTCTGCGTATTTACTTTGCAGAAAGGCATTACAAATATCTTCAAATGACCGGCCTCCCTCCGAGTACCTTATCCAGCATTCGCTCAGCAACCAGACCCAGAAAACCGTGATGGTATCATGATACCCGCCTGAATCGGTATTCATTCCACCGCCAGCCTCATTATAAACCGGAATATGAGCGCGCATTTCAGCAAGGGCCTTTTCGTAACCCATTCCGGCTACATGCCACAGGCCGGTAATAAGATGTGCCTGGTGTGTCCAATCAGCAGAAGGTAACGTTTTGGCCAGAAAGCCACTTACCAGGTAATCAATCTCTTTTTGAGTAACGAAGCCGAAAGAAGCCATTGATTCAAAATTTTATTCTGATTTACAAACAAAAAAACGCTTTTGCTGGCACTATTCAAAATATTATTCTGCAATATTTTTCGATAAGGTATTTTCGATATATTTGCTAAAAAACTAAAATACCATGAGCCCAATCTTTGACCATACCTTGCTTAAATTGATTCAGGTTGCGATATCCCTTTTTGCCGGGGTGCTGTTTCTTCAATCCGGTTTCGATAAAGTAATTGATTTCAGCGGCAATAAGTCTTATATTCAGAGTGTATTTGCCAAGACATTCCTGCGCAGTGTTTCTACGATGCTATTTATTGTTATTCTGATTCTGGAGGTTTCGGCAGGGATATTTAGCTTCTTAGGTGGAGTGTACTATTTTGCAGAAGGCCAGGCAGATTTTGCGGTGCTAGGTTTAGAGGTATCTACCCTGGCCATTCTTTGCCTGTTTACGGGGCAACGCATTGCTAAAGACTATGCCGGAGCGGCTTCGCTGGTGGGATATTTCTTATTAATGGTTTTCGGTATTTATCTGTTCTCTCTGCATGGCTAACACCTCAGCAGAGAAGCAGTGCTATTATCAGAACCAATCACTTTGCATAGAAATGGTTACCTGGTCTGCACTTAGCAAACGCTTCATTAGTGCGTCGGCTTTTACGAGTTCGTATTCATAAAAGTAGCGTGCTGTCATGAGCTTGCCCTGATAAAAATCTCTGTCTGTATCATGTGCACCCGGCATACTTTGCTGCGCTGTAATGGCCTGCCTGAGCCACTGCCAGCCAATGGTAGTAAGGCCGAAAAGCTCAAGGTATAGTGTGGCTTCAGACAGATACTTTTCAACCTCTCCTTTGCCTGCCAGGTTCAATAAATGCCCCGTTACCTGTTGAGCCTTGCCCAATGTTTTTTGCAATTGGTCTGCCAATGGTTTAAGCTCATTAATAGCCAGCGCCTGGTTTATTGTTTGGCTTATTTCTTCAAAGAATAGCTGTGCCCCTTTACCTTCATGAATAGTGATTTTTCTGCCCAGTAAGTCAAGCCCGTGAATAGCCGTTGTACCTTCATGTATAGGATGAATGCGGGCCTCACGATAATATTGTTCGACAGGGAAATCGGTGGTGTACCCGGCACCGCCCAGAATCTGAACGGCCGCGCTGGTAGAAAGACAGCACATTTCTGAAGGGTATGACTTGGCAATGGGTGTAAGTAAATCAAGCAATAACTGCGCACGCTCTTTAGCCTCTCCTTGTTCAACATGCGCAAGGTCGGCCAGTTGGCTGCAATACATCAAAAGAGAAAACGCCCCTTCTGTTACTGCTTTCTGAAATAACAACTGCCGTTTAATATCTGCATGATTGATTATAGGTGTCTGCGGCTGCAAAGGGTCTTTTTCAGAAATTTTTCTACCTTGTGGTCTTTCTTTTGCATAAGCCAGAGAGGCATAATAAGCCGCCGTACCAATAGCGGCAGCACTAATACCAATGCCTATGCGGGCCTCGTTCATCATCTGAAACATGTAACCAAGACCTTTGTGGGGTTCTCCTACCAGATAGCCTTCACAATCATCGTTCGAACCCACCATCAAATGCGCAATGGGTGCGCCCTTGTAACCCATTTTATGATATACACCAGCCGTAACAACATCATTTGATACCAGACTACCACCGGCACCGATGCGTTCTCTGGGTACCACAAATAAAGAAATGCCTTTTGTTCCTGCCGGCCCGCCTTTGATTTTGGCCAGCATAAGATGCACTACATTGGTGCAGGCATCGTGGTCTCCGCAAGAGATGAATATTTTCTGTCCTTTCAGGTTGTAGACGCCTGCCTGTTCAGTTGGCTCGGCCGAGGTGCTGATGTCAGACAAAGAGCTACCTGCATTGGGTTCGGTAAGAGCCATAGTACCCTGCCATTCGCCAGAATACATGGGCGGAGTAAAAGTATCAATCAGTTGTTGCGAGCCGAAACTGCGGATGAGGTTAGCGGCACCGGAAGTAAGAAACGGAAAAACACTAGCCGAATAATTAGCAGCCTGACAGATAAACCCTGCGGCATTAAGCACTGTTACAGGTAGTTGCTGCCCGCCTTCTTCATAAGAAAACCCGGCGTTTATCCAGCCATCCTGTCCAAACTGCCTTACAATCGGTTTCATTCCGGGGTGTACTTTTATTCTGCCGTTTACCAGTTGCGGTTCTTTCCTGTCCATTTCTGTCAGGAGCGGATACAGCATTTTTTCGGCTATATGTCCTGCGGCATCAAGCACCATATTAAAAGACTCGCGGTTATGATCCTGAAAATAGGCATAACGATTTAGCGATTCAATATTGAGCAGCTGGTATAGATTAAACTGAATGTCTCTTTTTGAAAAAAACATAGATTATCTTCTTCTTCTTCTTTTGCCTTTATCCTTACTACCAGCATTACCGCTGGCTGACTTTCTGCCTGCACTTCTGTTTGAGCCCCCTCTGCTGCCCCTGTCACGCGAGGCAGCCCTTCTTGACTTGGTATTTACGCCTGAAGAAGCCCTGAAAGCCTTTCCTGAAACGCTCACCAGCTCAAGGTCCATGCTTCGGCGTTCCATGTCTGTTGCTTTTACACGCACTTTAACGGCTTCGCCAAATGATATTACCCTGCCATTGCGTTTACCAACAACCCGGTAATTCTCTTTATCGAGTTCATAGAAATCATCATTCAAATCAGCCAGACGAACCATCCCTTCACAACTGGTAGAGGTTATTTCTACAAACACACCAAAGTCTGTAACGCCTGTTACCACCCCATCAAAAATGGTGTTGTGGTCTTGCATGCTCATGAACTCTACCTGTTTATACTTGATAGAAGCTCTTTCGGCTTCTGCTGCCAGTCGCTCGCGGTCTGACGAATGCTTCGATTTCTTTTCGTATTCTTCCAGGCTCGGGGCTTTTTTTTTGTCCAGGTAATTCTGTAACAAACGATGCGCCATCATGTCGGGGTACCGCCGAATAGGAGAAGTAAAGTGGCTGTAATGATCAAACGCCAGGCCGAAGTGCCCTAGTGGTTCGGTTGTATACCTTGCTTTAGACATGGTTCTTACAGCCAGTTGTTCAAGCACATTTTGTACAGGCGTACCCTCTACTTCTTCCATCATCTTATTCATGGTGGTCGATAACCCCTTCTCAGAGTCTGTTTTGATGGTAAACCCAAAACGCGCTGCAAAATTGGCGAAGGTACTCAGTTTTTCAGGGTTTGGCGGTTCGTGTACACGATAAACCATGGTATTACCAGGGTTTTCTTCGTTGGGCTCTTTCTGCTTGCGCTTACCCAGATTAAATACAAATTCGGCCACTTTCTTGTTAGCCAGCAACATAAACTCTTCAATCAGTTTATGTGCGTCTTTTCTTATTTTTAAGATAACCCCCAGCGGCTTGCCTTTTTCATCGAGCCTGAACTTCACTTCATTGGTCTCAAAATTAATAGCTCCCTTACTGAAACGCTCCTGCTTAAGAATCTTTGCCAGCCTGTTAAGCGTATGCAAGGGCATACCATACTGGCTGGCTATTGCGTCGGCCAATAATTGTTCGTCCTCTATTTCCAGAATCTCCTGTGCCTCTTCGTAAGTAAATCTTTTATCGGAATGAATAATCGTTCGCCCAAACCATTCTTTAGTAATGATACCTTCATTGGTCATTTCAAAAACGGCCGAGAAGGTAAGCTTATCTTCGTTGGGGCGAAGCGAACACAAATTGTTAGAGAGCTTTTCAGGCAACATAGGAATGGTTCTATCTACCAGATAGATAGAGGTAGCCCTGTTCAGGGCTTCTTCTTCAAGTCTGGTGCCGGGCTTCACATAGTGTGTTACGTCGGCAATATGTACGCCAATCTCGTAGTTTCCGTTTTCCAGTATTCTGAAACTCAGGGCATCGTCAAAGTCTTTGGCATCGTGCGGGTCAATTGTAAAAGTGAGTATTTCTCTAAAATCTCTTCTTTTCTTAATCTCGGCTTCATCAATGGCTTCCGGAATACGCTCAGCTTCTTCTTCAATTTCTTTCGGGAAACGGATAGGCAGACCAAATTCGGCCAGAATGGCGTGCATTTCAGCATTATTATCGCCGGCTTTTCCTAATATTTCAATAATCTCGCCCACTGCCTGCTGGCCATTGGCCGGATAAGAAAGAATCTTCACAATTACCAGGTCGTTCCTGGTTGCTCCGTTTATTTTTTCTTTCGGAACAAATATATCTTCATGCAAACTTTTATGGTCGGGCCTTATCAATGCATAATTGCCAAAAATCTGGGCTTTGCCTACTATTTCGCTCCTGCCGCGTTCCAGTACTTCTACAATTCTGCCTTCCGGATTTTCACCTTTCCGATAAAAGTCGCCGAAAGTAACCACTTTAACGAGGTCGCCGTCTATGGCGCCATTCAGGTTATCTGCTTCAACCCAGATATCCGGCTTGCTGTCGTCATGCCTTACAAACCCAAAACGTGGGTTTACGTGGTCAAGCCGCCCTACGACTGCATTTGTTTCTTCGTCAACGGTATATTTGCCTTTTTCTGTCTGCTGTACCTTGCCTTCTTCCAGCAAATCATCAATAATCATCGCAAACAGTTTTTTTTCCTGCTTGTTATGTATATCATAATGTTGATAAAGGTCTTGTAAGGTATAGGGTTGTGTGGTGTTAATCGACAAAAAGGCCAGAATTTCTGCCTTTTGTCGTTCATAATATGATTGATGTTTGTTTTTTGACATTTTATTATTGACGGACACCGTCCGTCTGTTTTATATTAATTATTAGGTCATGGCTGAGTGTAGTCTTGGTACTTTTTGCTTACAAAACTATGTTTCCAGTCTTGCCAGTTTTTACATAGTCCTGCTTTAACCGGATTATTCAGAACATAATTAACTACTTTACTCAATTCATTGTTGTCTCTTACTACTCTGTCATAACTTTCATGTTGCCAGAATTGTCCGGTTCTATCCAACAATTCATTTGCTTTCTTTGCTGAAAAACTTTTAATCGACTGCAATAGCCCATATAAGGCAAACTCTTTCTTAAGCTCAAAAACCACATGAATATGATTTGACATGATGGTATAACAAATTAAATCATACCTCTGTCCATCAAAATACATTAAAGATTCGGCTACTATTTCTGCAACAGGATGTATTTTAAGCCAATGGTTACCAGTGGTCAGATTGTCAAGTATACGATCATATTTTCCAAAAAACCTTTTATGTGCATTATCTACTTGTTTTAATTTCTCTTCATGAGAACAAGTTGAACTTTGAATGATTTGAATTTCTTTCTCTCGTGCCTTTTTTAATTCCTCTATTTTATGTTTAGGTAAGCTTCCATCCAAGCGCGTTGTTATAAAAAAGATTGTATCGTGTGGTGGTTGATAATGCGGTAAATCTTTTCTGTAAAAGGACTTGATTTCCTGCTTCATTTGGGTAACAGCAATATGTTAGTAACAGCAATTTGTGGCGCGAACATCCTGTTCGCGGTTAGATTAACATTGAACCATAACTTATTTGTACAGATAAACTAAATTCTATTTTATAGCGAACTACAATTTCGCCTCACAATTTTCTTGTGACGCGAACTTATAGTTCGCGGTTGATTGCCTCGGCACCGGTTATAGATATTTCTGTTGCCTTTACCAGTTTTTGCGACGAACTGAAAGTTCGCGCCACAAGCTTACTGCCATTCATACAAAGGATTCAGGGTCGGGTCCCAGTTCGGATAAATTTTGAAGTGTTTCTCCTGTACTTTATCTAACAGAATATCGCGCAGCTGACCGATATTCTCTTTGTGCTCGGCAGAAATAAACACTACATTCTCGGTATTTTTGGTCAGGTAACTCTTCTTAAGTTTTTCCAGGTTCCGTTGCAGGTCTTCTTCTGTTACGGTTTCCAGATGCTCGTCCAGGTTTTCTTCAGTTTCAGGCTTAAACAAATCAAGCTTATTAAAAACAAGTACCGTTGGTTTTTCGGCAGCGCCAATCTCGGCCAGTGTTGCATTTACCACTTCAATCTGCTCTTCAAAACCCGGGTGAGAAATATCAACCACGTGTATCAGCACATCAGCCTCTCGTATCTCATCCAGTGTCGACTTAAAAGACTCAATCAGGGTGGTTGGCAGCTTTCTGATAAACCCGACGGTGTCTGTAAGCAAAAACGGAATATTGCCCAACACAACTTTTCTTACCGTCGAATCGATAGTGGCAAAGAGCTTGTTTTCTGCAAATACATCAGCCTTTGCCAGCCTCCTCATCAGTGTAGACTTACCTACATTGGTATAACCCACCAATGCCACGCGCACCAGGCGGCTACGCTCTTTGCGGCGGGTTGTACTTTGTTTATCTATTTTCTCAAGTTTGTCTTTCAGAAACGCAATCCTGTCCTGCACAATACGCTTATCGGTTTCAAGCTCCTTTTCACCGGGTCCGCGCATACCAATACCACCCTTCTGACGGCTCAGGTGGGTCCACATACGGGTTAGCCTTGGGTACAGGTATTGGTATTGTGCCAACTCTACCTGGCGTTTTGCCTGGTCGGTACGGGCTCGCTGCGAGAAAATATTTAAAATCAACAGACTTCTGTCAAGAATCTTAATATCCTTAAATGCTGCTTCCAGATTACGTACCTGAGAAGGCGTGAGGTCATCATCAAAAATAATGGTGTCAACAGGATTTTCAATAATCCAGGTTTCTATCTCTTCCAGTTTACCTTTTCCAACAAAGGTTTTCTGGTCGGCTCTGTCCAGTCTTTGTACAAATGTCTTTTTTGTAATTACTCCGGCTGTTGTAGCCAAAAAATCTAATTCGTTGAGGTAGTCATACGTACGCTCAGCGTTTTGTTTCTGCGTAATCAGACCAACCAGAACGGCCGTTTCCTGATGCTTTGCAGTTGAAAAAATGGGTGAATTAAGCAATTTTTACTAATTTTTGTTTACTAAACGATAACTATTTAACTTCTTGAAAAGTTTCTGCCCGCGGCCTTGCGCAATTGGGAAGAAAACACTCAAACAAGTATTTTGAAGCCTGATAACCAGCATACCATCATAAAGCAGAAACATAATTGCATTAACTGTGCTGATAGGCTTTTGCCAGACCGACTTCAGAAGAACGAATGGTTCTTAATAAATATAATAAAAAAAATGGAAACATTATATATTTTTTTGGATAAATTTACATCCCCGATATTTGAACAACAACCAAAAGAGTAAAAAAAGTCTACCTTTCTGAATACCAACAGGTAATAATTTATCTGTTTTTCTGACAGGCAAATCAGGAATCCGGCATAGATTTAGATAATTAATTTTGTGGCTAATGCTGTTTGTAAAGCCGAAGAACCAGTGGTTTTAACTTACCATAAAATAAGAAAATTAGATTTTTCATTGTGGTTTCATGTTATATATCATAAATTGCACTATTTAATTAATATACCTTCAAAGACTGAATATAGATATACAAACGGAGCGTTTGAGAAAGTGGCAGGGATGGTTATCTAATAAAATTTTCAGCTTTGTACCGGGAAGTTTCCAATGTTTTTTTGAAACTTCTCACCTTGGAATCGAATCCAGATAGAGCTTATACATGGATTATTAGGAAAGCACGTAAGTCGGAATCCCTGTCACTATTTTTGAGACAGGGATTTTTTATTCTTAAAAATTGTATGAAACATTAAACATCCGGCACCCCATTACCTGTTCTGGATAATGGTGACGGAATCAACCATAAGGCAGATAGCCCGTCTTATGACAATTGTAGTATTATGAAAGAGAAAATTGCAAAAAAGATTGATGTATTTAATAAAAAGGCTGGCTTTGAGTATTTTTTCCTGGAAAAATATGATGCAGGAATGGTACTGACAGGCACCGAGATAAAATCGATACGTCTGAATAAATTCAATATGACAGACGCTTATTGCTTTTTTATTAATGGTGAATTGTTTGTGAAAAACCTGAATATATCTAAATATGACCAGGGTACGCATTATAACCATGAACCTCTACGCGACAGAAAGCTGCTGCTTAAGCGAAAAGAACTGAAACGTTTAGATAATAAACTGACCGACAAAGGATTAACCATAATACCCACCCGCCTGTTTATTAACGACGGTGGCCTGGCCAAACTGGAAATTGCACTGGCCAAAGGTAAAAAGTTGTATGACAAACGCGATACCATTAAAGAAAGAGATGTATCGAGAGAACGCATGCGGGAAGAATAAGTCTACTGAACCATTCAAACCACCCAAAAACCTATGAGACCTAACCGACTAAAACAACTCTGGAAAGAAGACAAGACCGTTGTTAATGCCTGGGTAACGATACCTTCGTCGTGGACAGCAGAAGTAGTAGCGCATTCAGGCTTTGATGCCATGACTATTGATGCCCAGCACGGGTTGGCAAGCGACCACATGACCATACTGACCATGCTTCAGGCTATTTCAACCACAGATTCGGTTCCGCTGGTGAGAGTGCAATGGAACGACCCGGCTACGCACATGAAAATGCTCGACATGGGCGCTTACGGCGTAATATGCCCCATGATAAACACCCGCGATGAATCTGAAAGTTTTGTAGGCGCCTGCAGGTACATACCCAATGGTTACAGAAGTTTTGGGCCGGTGAGGGCTAGTGTGTATGGAGGAGACGGCTATTTTGAGCAATCGACAGAGGAAATAGTAACCATGAGCATGATTGAAACGGCCGAAGGTTTGAAAAACGTGGAAGACATTGCCAAAACACCAACCATGACAGGGCTGTATATAGGCCCCTGGGATTTGAGCATTGCCATGAGACGCCCCAAACAGGGCGACTTTGATGATGCAGAGCTGCTGAAAGCCTTTGAAAAAGTGCTAAATGCCTGCGCAAAAAATAATCTGGTAGCGGGCATTCAGTGTCCGTCACCGGAAGTAGCCGTGCGGATGTCTGAAATGGGTTTCAGATTTGTAACCGCCGCCAACGATACAACCCTGCTTAAAGAAGGCGCCGTAGATACCGTAAGGCAGTTTCATCAGAAAGGCACAGGTAAAAATACCCATGTAAGTAACCCTTATGCCTGAGAAAATTATTCTGGGAAGATCAAATGAGAGAGGTTGAAGCCTCTCTTATTTGTTTTGAATAAAGGCTATCAAATCTGCCATTTCTTTAATGCTGATAGCATTCTCCAGGCCGTTAGGCATTATAGAAGTTTCTGACTTCACCATTTTGGCTATATCTTTTTTCTGAATCACACTTTCTTTGCCGCCTACTTCCCGCAGGGTTAGCACATTGGCGTTTTCCTGCAATATCAGGCCGGCCATGGTGTTATTATTCTTGAAGGTCAGTGTCCAGAAATCATACTTATCGGCAATGGAGTTATTCGGGTTGATAATTTCCGTAATGATTGAAGTAGCATTACGGCTTCTCAAGGTAGAAAGGTTCGGCCCGAAGTTTACACCGTTTACGCCTTCAATCTGATGGCACGTAGCGCAGTTTTTTTCAAAAACCAGTTTGCCGTTGGTTTTGTCGCCTTTTGTATCCAGCGCCTTCAGGTAGTTCTGTAATACTGCTTTCCGGTCTTCATTTACAGCAAGCACCTTACGGGCAAAGGCGCGTATATTGGTTTCTTCATAATTCATCAGATCAACCATCTGCCGCCAGCCTATGGCAGCCTTGTCGATTCTCTTGGTTTCTAAAGCTGAAAGCAATAACGGAATCCGTTCAGGCTTAGCCATCAGTAATTCAACCACTTTTTGCTGAATAGGCGCCGAGAACGTCTTGAATTCTTTCAGCAGAAAATCAAAAGTAGACTTATCTCCTATTTTGCTCAGGGTATTCAGAACAGTTACCTGCACCAGTTCAGGCTCTTTGCGGGTAAGTATTTGCAGAAACTCATTTTTGTAAGCGCTGGCGTTGGCAATAGACAATAGCTCAACGGCATCGGCTCGCAGTTTTTCATCCTGTTTTTTATCGCTCAATATTACTCCGGCCTCTTTTATTTTAGCAGTTACCTCTGCTGACCTGGGCAAACCTGTTGCTTCCAGCAAATCGAGGCAGGCTTTTCTGTATTCTGCTGTACTTTGAGCAGAAAAAGCAGTCAGTAGCTGTTCTTTCTGTGCATCTGCCAAAGGCACCGTTATGCCCTTATAGTGCCATAATTTAGATATACCGCTAAGGGTTGCGGCTTTCCACCAATCGGCATCGCTATTGCCATTACTGGTGCTTACCCTGGCAAACACTGCCGTAAATACCTCTTTATTACCACTATTGGCAATGGTTGCCCCCAGATTAGAGAAAAACTCGGCTGTTTCATTTGATTTCTCAGCAGCCAGTTCTTTTACTGCAAAGTCAAAAACCTGGTTTTCTTTACCCGCAAAAGATGCGATACAGGCCACCCCGACCCATTTATCATGAAAATCGCGTTTCAGAATGGCAAGCCGGGCTTGCTCTGAAGCAGGCGTTTTTACAAAACCCAGTGTATTCAATAGCTGAAACCTCACTTTATTGTTGCCATCGTTCTGCAAGGCAATCAATTCCTTCTTTAGTTTTTCAGTGTTCGCCCCTGCCGGATTCCGGCTCATGTAATTTTCAGCCACTCTGATACCATTCTCACGCACGCCTGCTTCACCATCGCGGAAAGTCTGGATAATGTCTTGAACGTCTACAGTTTTCAGCCCATCCAACAACCAAAGTGCATGTACTTTGGCTTCGGGCAATGCGCTTTTGCCTATAATTTCTCTCAGGTTACCTGCTATGCCTTTCGCCTGGCGGTGTAGTAGCAAACGTTGCGCAGTGCGCCGGTACCAGATGTTGTCGTTCTCAAGCAATTTTACCAGCTCAGCATCTGATTTCTTCGATAAATTCAGCTTACCCAGCCAATCCATTGGCAATCCGTTTTCAGGTACAATTCTGTAAATACGGCCTTTGTCTGTACCATTATATAAGGCGCCTGATTTATTGATTTCGTCAGACATCCACTCCGGATGCTCAATAATCTGGCGGTAATAGTCAATTACGTATAAAGCGCCATCTGGCCCGATATAGAAATTTACCGGCCTGAACCAGGCATCTTTTGAGGCCAGAAACTCCGATTTTTCATTCAGGCGGCTGGCAATAAAACTGGCTCCTGCCTGCTTGATAACGTCGGCATGCACCATGTTATGAACCGGTTCACCTACAAACGTAACATCTTTAAATTTATCTCCGAAAGCGCCGCCAAGATACCAGGTAACACCGCATGAAGAGGTAATAACCCCTACATCAGTTAGCAACTGGTGATTCGGGTTTTCTGTGATGGGGTATATTTCTGCTGCATTGCCGTGGTCAGAGATATCATGCGTTGCAGTAGGAAGCAACAAATCAGGATTGTTTTTCATGTAGGGTGCAGCCAGCACTTCATGAAACAGGTGGTCGGCATTACTGGTATATAACCTGTGCCCCCAGGCGTCTACGGTATGCCCGAACTGTGTCTCACCCGACAACTCCTCTACCTGGTAGCTATCTAAATTAAACCTTACTGCACGTCCGTTGGCGTTTTTACCCAGATGCTGCCCATCAGGCTTATCAGCAAAATAAATATCCTTCCCTTCATCGCCAAATTCCTTTTTATAGACAAAAGGCGTAACGATGGCTTCATGCCCCAGGTAAATCCAGTTATCTAGCTCAAAGCGGGGTGTGTTCAGGTTATGCTGCGGGTTAGATAACGCAAAGCCTGTCAATACCACCTTTCGGATATCGGCCTTCCCATCGTTATTGGAATCTTCCAGATAAATGATATCCGGCGTATCAGTAACCAGAATGCCTTTCTTCCAGCGCATAATTCCTGTGGGCAGTTTTAGTTTATCTGCAAAAACAATGCTGGTGTCAGGCACCCCGTCATTGTCTGTATCTTTCAGCAGCTTTACCTTGCCCGAATTACTCAGATCAAGCGGGTAGCCGTGCATTTCAACCACATACATATTGCCGTCTTCGTCTATTTCCATGGCTACGGGGTCTGCTATCAGTGGCTCAGCAGCTACCATTTCTACCTTAAAACCGTCCATGACAGTAAGGGAAGCCAGCGCTTTCTGATGTTCAGGCGAAAGAGCTTTTTGAGGTTTTTGCTCACATGCAAAAAGCAGCCATACAAGAATAATGGATAAATAGCGCATAGAATAGAATTTTGAAGATATGACTCTGATTGGTAATTTAACAAAAAAACAGATGGTAACAGCTACGGGGCGCGTAAAAAACCATACTGGAGACATTTTACCAGTATATAATAAACAAATTGCCAGTTTGCCATTTTAATCCTGTCAATCAATATATACTAACAGGCACAAAAAAAGGGCTATCAGAAGCCCTTTCAATACCAAAAGAAATACAGATTCTATTTCTTCTGAAAAAGTCGCCCTAAACCACCTGCAACAAAACTAAACACCAGCGACATCACCACTGCCACATAAGAGGCAAACATGGCCAGGTCTTCACTAACAGGTTTGATGGGTTTGAGGTAATAAAAACTGATTACTACGGTTGCTTGTACCAGTGCCAGAATCCAACCACGGCGGGGCTCCAGAAAACCAATCAGAAAGCTAGACAACGCAATGGCGCTCATGGCATAATAACCTGTTTCAACATGAAAATTAGTGTAGGCTATTAACGCACCGGTGCCTATGGCTATGAAAATATTACGAACTAAAACCAGATTTGATTTATGTGTATTTGCTGTCATGGGAGCAGAATTTAAAATTTAGAACAAATGTACTAATTCTTAATTAACTAGCAAAAATAAAATCACAAAAACGTACTTCAGGCCTAAAAGGCCGACAAAATACTACATTCACAGTTATCTATACCAAATTCACAGTTGCCCCGGCACTCTGAAAAATTAGCTATATCTTTGAAACATAACCATAGTGCTATGAACAAGATATACCTATTTTTCTTTTTTCTCTTCAATATTCCTACCCTTGTTAACGCTCAAATTAAATGGGGTGATTATTCACAGAGTTTTGAGACCGGGTCATTAGACAAACCTGCAACAGTAGCTTTGATTCTGGCTATTCCAAAAGAAAATAATTCATTCTGGAAAAATAACGGTAATAGCAGTCGGTTTAATGATTTTGTAAAGTATAATTCATTCAAAGATTTACGCGTTAATAATATCGTTGCCCGCACAACCTTTGATACCGCCCGGGCTCAATTCTTCTTACATGGAGTAAACATAAAAAACGCTTCTTCCTACCAGTTTCGGGTTACAGAGTACCCCAGCCAAAAGATTATTGTTCAGTGGCAATCAATTACCCGTTTTACGGAGTCAACCGTAATCAAAGACTCCGGCTTGCCACAAATGGCATATCTGGGGGGATATAAAGCGCCCATTGGCAGTATGGTTGTTATGGATGTACGAAAAAAAGGAAGCCCTCCTATTATTGCAAGCAGCCTGGTGGCTTGGGAATCCATACGCCCCAAGATAACAAAAATTTATACTTCTGATAATCTGGATATATTTCTGCAAAAATTACAGTATCCCTGGGCCAGAACCAGAACCGACCATTCTAAATACACGCTTGAAAAGCTCAATTTACCTGCTACCAATACAAATTTAGTATTTATACTGAATGCCGACATTTACTCTAAAAACCAGGTTCAGTACCAGTTGTTACGCAACAACAAGCTCATTAGACCCTGGCAAGACAACGAATATGATAATAGTTTTATCTGGCTGAGAGATTTTTCACCGGGTCAATATCAAATCAGGATTCGTTATACGGTGCAGCCGCAACACATAACCGAATATAGCTTTGTGGTTGAACCAAACTGGTATCAGACACTTTGGTTTAAGCTCTTAATTACAGGCATAGGTATCATTACACTGGCGCTTGTTATATTTGTATTTCTGTTAATACGCCAACGAAATAAAACGATACAGGAAACCGCAAAAAAACAAAAACTGCACTTAGAACTTCAGGCACTTTATGCACAGCTAAATCCACATTTTGTATTCAATGCGCTTAGCTCCATACAGGGGCTGATTAATCAACAGGATATTAAAGGAGCCAACGAATACTTGTCTGATTTCGCACGTTTAATGCGGGAATCGCTAACTAATGGCAGCAAAGAAGAAACACCACTTTGGCAGGAACTACAAATGATGGAAACTTACCTGCGGCTGGAACAACTCCGGTTTGGCTTTAGCTACACCATCAAAGTAGATGAAGAATTAGATTTGTACAGCAATAACCTGCCTTCATTGTTATGGCAGCCTTTACTTGAAAACGCTGTTAAACATGGCGTAGCGCCCTTACAACAGGCCGGCCGGATTGCTATTGGTGTTGAAAAGCAGGATGCTCATCTGATTATCCGGATTGCTGACAACGGCAAAGGGATTCCAATCCCTGAAACCGGCAACGGTTTTGGATTGAAATTAACCCGTAACCGCATCGCACTATTGAATGACCTGACCCCTGAGCAACCAGTTTCTTTGAATTTTAACAATTCTTTATCAGTAGGAACCGAAGCAATATTGACCCTTACCCATTGGCTATTATGAAAGCTGTTTTAATTGACGATGAAATCAATAATCTGAATAATTTAAAGGCTCTATTGGAAACATATTGCCCGCAGGTAGAAGTATGTACGATGGCCCAGAGTGCCGACCAGGGAAAAGCGGCTATCTACACTTATCAGCCTGATTTACTTTTTCTGGATATCCAGATGCCCGGTCAGGACGGATTTGCATTGCTCAGAAGCCTGACCCGATATGACTTTGAAATTATTTTTGTTACAGCTTTTGACCAATACGCCATTCAGGCTATGAAATTTTCGGCTGTTGATTACCTGCTTAAACCTGTAAACATTACTGAGCTGCAAGCTGCAGTAGCCAGAGCAGCTAAACAACGGCAGCTAAAAGTACAGAACCAACAGGTAGTTCATCTGATACAGTGGCTGGAAGCGCAATCTAAAAAAGAAGACCTTCAGATTGCACTTTCAACCACTCAGGAAACACGCTTTGTAAAGACAAACGAGATAATACGGTGTGAGTCTTCCAACAATTACACTACTTTCTTTTTAAACGATAAAACAAAGCTACTGGTTAGCAAACCTATTTATGAGTACGACGACCTGCTAAGCAATAATGGCTTTTTACGTTGCCATCAGTCGCATCTGGTCAATAAGTCGTACATAAGAAGCTGGCAAAAAGAGCATGGAGATTTTCTGCTACTCACCGATGGAACTCAGGTGCCAATTTCAAGAGGCAAAAAAGAGCTTGTCAAAAATGCCCTTCATATCTAACCGGCTTCTACTGTTCTAACAGGCAAATTCTTTCAAACATATTAACCCTTAATAACTGATGAAAAAACTATCAGCTATCTTTCTTATGCTCTTTTTTAGCGTTCAGGCCTCAATGGGACAAATCTTATCAGAGCCTGATTCGCCTGTCAGGCTTTCAGAAACCTACGAGTTGGCGAATATTATTCTTGCGCTGACTGACTATGGCAAGTCTGACCCCTGGGAGGTTTCTCAACAATCTGGCTACTATCAACAGGTTAGGTCTCATTTTGACAGGTTTGGTAATCATCCCCTTCTTACAAAGGTCAATTACTCACGGCAACAATGGGAAAATTATCTCAGTTTCCGTACCGACGCCTATGCTTTCAGCTTTGATGCGGTCAATCACCTTGTCAGAAAATTCCCGATGGTTACTAACAAGGGTTTTAATCCTTTTGAAGAAAACCTGCAACAGATAGAAGACTTTGTGAATGTATCGGGGTTCCGGCAGTTTTATAAAGCCCATGCCTCCTACTATCAGGAGTTGGCAACTGCTTACCTGGCCAGTCAACATTACCCTGCCATGCTTGGTTTTCTGGAAAAAGAGCTGGGCAAACATGCTGTGGGTAGTACTTATGCAATGGTTATGTCTCCCTTGGTTGGCCGTATGAATTGCCATAGAAGAGTTAATGGAATTGAAACTGATTTTATTACTTTACCCGATTTTCTGCTGACAGGCAAAGCCATAAAAGAGGCCAGCCAGGAAGAAATTGCCTCTGGCACCCACATGTTATTTACCGAACTGGACCATGCCTTTGTTAATCCGCTTTCAGAAAAATATCGTTCTCTGATAAAAGCCCATTTTGATAATCAGCTGTGGGATGCAGGCAGTGGCTATGAAAAAGACACCCTGGCTACATTTAACGAATACATGACCTGGGCAGTTTATGATATTTTCGTAGAACAATATTTCCCGTCGGTTGCCACTAAAGTAAGTCTGGATTGGACAATGCAGAATGAAACCCGTGGATTCTATGCCAGCGCATTGTTTACAAAAGAACTAAAGACCCTGTATCATAACCGTAAACCGAAACAGACTTTAAAGGATATCTATGCCACATTTATCAAGAGAACAGGCTTGCTGAAAACTTCATTAACGAAACCAATGATCCAGGAATGCGACCTCAACAATAAAACGATTCATGACACTACCGCAACATTTGTTATCAGATTTTCAGAGCCCATGCATCAGGCTTCGTCATTTACAGTAGTTCGGGTAATTGAACAGAATGGCGAAGTAAAAGCAGAACAAGTAACGGTTAATAGTGCCAATAATAATTTGGCGTGGTCTGATAACGGCATAGTAGTGAGTTTTCGGCTTGGTTTGGTCAACGACACGGTAAACCATCTGGTGTTAAATTACCCCTGGAAAACTATCACCCCTCTTCAAAGTATTCATGGTATTAATCTGGCTCCTTTTTCACATATTAAAACAACGGTAGCCAGCACAAAATAAATACGGGATATCATTCACAACATGAGACAGAATCAGCATTAAAACCCATTGGTTTATTATTTAAAATTAAGCAATTAAGGTTTTAATACCGTACGAACAAATTAATCAGCTAATAAAATTTTCAGCCGTTTTGCTTTCAATTCAGTTATACATATTGATGTCTTAAAACATAAATAGCCCATGCTGGCATTAAATTTTACGACAAACAATATCACACAAAAACAAAGCACAACAATGAAAAACGAAATTCTGACATTGATGGTGGTTGGCCTGATGGGTCTATCTTCATGCAAGAACAATTCTACCGAAGCGCCTGAAACTACTGCCAATGGCGACAGTATCTCAACTGCGGCCTCAGTTGAAACCAAAGACCCCAATACAAACTACAAACCGGCTTTTGCAGGCCAGACACGCGTTGCCGCCGTAAAAACACAGACGGCATACGAAGGTAAAGTACTTACAAACGACCTGAAAAAACCCTGGGGACTTGCGGTTTTGCCCGACGGCAGATTGTTAATTACAGAAAAAGAAGGGACCTTGCGTTTAGCCAGCAGTTCAGGTACACTAAGCGAGCCCATTACAGGGCTGCCCAAAGTAGATGCTGACGGTCAAGGTGGTTTATTGGGGATAACGATTGACCCTGCCTTTACCAGCAACCGGATGGTGTACTGGGTTTTTTCAGAGCCACAAACGAGGGGTAATCTGACCGCCGTTGGAAAAGGCAAGTTGTCGGCTGATGAAAAAAGAATTGAAGGTGCTACCACAATTTACAGAGCCACCCCCGCTTATGACGGCGACAAGCACTATGGCGGCCGCATTCTTTTTGATAAAACCGGCAACCTTTTTGTGAGTACCGGAGAGCGCTCTGACCTTGAAACCCGCCCGCAGGCGCAACAATTGAACTCGGCTTTGGGTAAGATATTATATATAACCAAAGACGGAAAACCCGTAAGCGGCAACCCTTTTGCCTCAGATGCCAACAACAAACCTGAGATATACAGCTATGGCCACCGAAACGTACAGGGCCTTGCTTTGCACCCGCAAACAGGAGAATTATGGGAAAATGAATTTGGGCCTAAGGGTGGAGACGAGGTAAACCTCATAAAACCCGGCAAAAATTACGGTTGGCCTGTTATTACTTATGGTATAGAATATAACGGCAATAAAATAGGAGGCGCTATTCAGCAAAAAGAAGGGCTGGAGCAACCGGTTTACTACTGGGACCCCGTCGTGTCGGCCAGTGGTATGACTTTCTATAGCGGCGATGCCATGCCAGAATGGAAAAATAATTTGTTTCTGGCTTGCCTGAGTGCCACACACATTGCCAGGCTGGTTATAGAAAACAACAAGGTAACGGGCGAAGAACGATTGCTGGAATCAGAAAAACAACGTTTCCGCGATATTGCACAAGGCACTGACGGAGCCTTATATGCCATTACCGATGAAGGCCGTCTTTACAGGATTTTCAAGAAATAAATTAGATACAAATCCATCGGGCTAAAGCATTCAGCCCGATGGATTTGTATCAGCTTCAGGGCTTTGGCTTATTTCTTTGAATATTCTAAACATCCTGCTGAATTAGTACAAACGCACTAAAACTGATAGGATTTTGTAACTTCGTGAAAAATTGCTTTTCATGACCACCAAAGAACGCATTCTCCATACATCACTTCAGTTATTCAATGAACAGGGCATAGACGCCGTAACGGTGAGGCACATAGCAAAAGAACTGGGTATGAGCCACGGTAATCTGTGCTATCATTTCCCGAATACCGATACCATTGCTGAAAAACTGTATGAGCAATTGATTAATGAACTGAATGCCGTTATCAATGAGCCTGCCTCACTGGATGCCGTCAACCTGCAAACCCTGTACAAACTTGCTGCTTTTGTATTTGAGAAACTGTATAAGTATAAATTTCTGATGCAGGATTTCATCAGCCTTATGAGGAGAATCCCCAACCTGAAACAGAAGCACCGCGATTTAATCAATAATAGAAGAGTTTTTTTTAAGGCCGGGATAGACGCCGGCATTCAGGCCGGATTCTTAAAACCTGAAATGATAGCAGGGCAATATGAAAACTTTTTCAACCAGCTTTTTATCATTGGTGATTTCTGGCTGGTAAGCGCCGAGATTTTGTATGAAGGCAAAGAAGAAGACAAACTGCTTACGTATCTGAATATTGCATTTACACTCATTGTACCCTACCTTACAGAGAAGGGGCTGGCAGAATACCGGGAGTTGCAAAAACAAACGGAGACCCTGCAATAGAGCCCCCGTTGATTCAGATTTTTAATTAAGCAAACCGTAAGGTCGCCTCATAAATATTAGTTTTTACTACCAGACACCCCCTGAGCAGGTGCAGGTGTACCATTAGCTGCCTTTTTATCAAAATCACCTGCTTTCACAATCGTGATTTTCTTAGGATCAATGAATTTCTTCATAGCTGCATTTATCTGTTCTGCTGTTAAAGCCTCAACTTTTTTCTCAAAATCGGCATCAAAAGCAAGGGTTCTGTCGTAATAAAGATAGCTGTTCAAACGGCTCGACAGCTCGTTGTCTTGTGCACGAGACACATTACGACTTTGCAACCAGCCTGCTTTGGCGGCCTTCAACTCTTCTTCAGTAAAACCTTCTGTAACTACTTTATTCATTTCTTCATAAAAGGCCTTTTCAAGTTTTTCGGCGTTTTCTGGCGCATAAATGGCGTAAGTCATAAAATTGCCTGATTTGTCGAACGGCGCACCAGACAACTGAGAACCCACACCATAACTGATACCTTCTTTCTGGCGGATTCTTACAGCCAGACGAGAACTCAGGAAGCCACCACCTAGCATATAATTGCCCAGCAAAAGCGCCGGGTAATCAACATCGGTATCCTGTAACGGCAAGTTCAAGCCTGCAAGAAATAGCGCATTGGCTTTATCAGGGGTTTTGATGGCGTTATTTGTAGGAGCAATGTCTTGATACACAGCCTGAATGCGCTTAAACGGCGTAGGGCTTTTCCAGGTACCCAATGAGCTGCTGATAAAGTTTTTGATGGCTGGCTCATCGAAATCACCTACCACAGAAACGGTAGCGGCTGAGGCACCGTAGAAATCACTGTAGAATTTCTTCAGGTCTTCCAGTTTTACATTTTTTACATTCTCCAGTTGCTCGTCCAGAGTTCCTACATAGCGCACATCGCTCTTCGGATAAGGGTTCATGGTACGCTGAAATGCCACAAATGCCAGACCCTGCGGGTCGCTCTTCTGCGCCTCTATCTGTGCAATGTTTTCCTGTTTCAGTTTGTCAAACTCGTTGGCATCAAATACCGGGTTTTTCAATATATCGTTTACAATGGCCAGCGCCTTAGGAAGATTTTCTTTGTTAGACTCAATATTTACCGATACACTGTTACCACCACCACCAATAAACACCTGCGCTTTCAGCTTATCAAGGGTATCTTTAATTTGCTGGCGGCTCATGGTTTTGGTGCCTTTATTGAGCATTGAGGCCGTAAAAGAAGCAATAGTCTGTTTGTTTTGCAGGCTTTGCTCGTCGCCCATTCTTAAAACAATATTTGCTCTTACCGTATTTCCGCGGGTTGATTTCTGCAAAAGCGCATACTCAAGACCGTTAGGCTCCTGACCGCGCTTTGTGCGGCTTTCAATATTAGCCGGCGACGGATCAAAAGCTTCTCCTTGGGCTACCACTGCGCGGCCTTTATAGTTTTTCACAAGCTCATCAACGTTCGGTGCTTCCGGCACACGTACCCTGTCAGGGTTTTCTTCAGGTATAAACAAGCCAATGGTGCGGTTTGATGGCTTAAAGTAGAACTTAGCTACTCTTGCTACATCTTCCGGTTTTACTTTTTCAACGGCATCACGGTAGATAAAGGCCAGTCTCCAGTCACCTGCACCTATATACTCACTCATTTGCAAGCCTGCTCTTTCGGTGTTGCGCAAGGTCAATTCAAGCGATTTCAGGATTTCGTTCTTCGCACGGTCCACATCTTCTTTCGTGATGCTCATGGTCGGTACGGCATCCAACGTTGCCAGCATTGTTTTTTTGGCGTCTTCCAGATCTTTGTCTTTCAGTACAGAAGCGCCGAAATACAAGAATGTAGGGTCTTTATTAGTGAAAGAATACGAATACTGACCTGATGCTTTTTTGCTTTCAACCAATGCCTTATAGATTTTACCGGCTGGTTCGCTGGTCAGTATTCCCTGTAGCACGTCTAGTGCGGGGTAGTCAGGATGCGCGTTGCCACAAATATGGTATGCGACGCCAATAGCCTGCACATCGCCTACACGGCGCAAAGTAACCGAACGCTCGCCATCCTGTACAGGCTCAACCGTATAAGTAGGCTGCAGCACACGTGTAGGGCGTGGTATAACACCAAAATATTCGTTTACCATTTTAAGGGTTTTAGCCTCATCTATTTTTCCGGCAACCAATAGTACGGCATTATCCGGCTGATAATATTTTCTATAAAAAGCCTGCAGGTTTTCAATAGGCACTCGCTCAATATCCTCGCGAGACCCGATGGTTGAATTACCATAATTATGCCACAGATAGGCCGTTGCTATAACTCTTTCGCTTAATACGCTTTCCGGGTCGTTTTCTCCCATTTCAAACTCATTTCTTACAACAGAAAACTCTTTTTCAAGATCTTCTTTTTTGATGAACGAGTTAACCATTCTATCTGACTCCAGGTCCAGCGCCCACTTCAGGTTTTCTTCAGTGGCCGAGAAGGTCTCGAAATAGTTGGTGCGGTCAAGCCAGGTGGTACCATTAGGGCGGGCGCCGTGGTCGGTCAGTTCCTGCGGAATATTGGTATGTTTAGTTGAGCCCTTAAACACCATGTGTTCAAGCAAGTGCGCCATACCGGTTTCGCCATAGCCTTCATGGCGAGACCCCACCAGATAGGTAATATTAACGGTAATGGTTTGTTTAGATGGATCCGGGAACATCAGTACCCGCATGCCATTTCCAAGAACATACTCTGTGATACCTTCCACCGATGTAACTTTTACGGGGTCCGGAATCACCGGTTTTTCGGTCGCAGCTGCAACTTCACCTTTTTTCTTTCTCTTTCCTTTTTTCTGAGCGAATGCGTCTCCACCCAGCAGGAAAATACCCACAAGCAAAGTAATAGCCAAATGCCTGATTGGGAAGCGCCGGTAGTTTTTTAACATAATTTTGAGAAGTATAAAGTAAATATTTACAAATAAAGAGGCCCCAAAATAAGCATAAGTATTTAACTTTCGCTTAAATTGCCGAGTTAATTTTAACATTAACGACATAACATGATTAAATAATTTGTACCAGCCAAAAAATGTTGACACTTGTTGAACGTTGATGAATGGTTAACTTTGTTTAATTAACAGCCATAAAAACTAACATATTTGAGCTTTGAAAGGAAAGAACCGTGCAGAAATTACTTAAGACATACCTCCGCAGACTGACTAATCTTACGTCCCGTAATCGGTCATTATTATTGTTAAGTTTACCTCAGGAACAGTTCATTGATTTACATATCCTGAATTTTCTTGACAGCAAGCCATCGTTCGACTACATCCATCAATTAATTGCACAAAAAACGCAGATACCTTTGTGCGATGTACACGACAGCCGCTTCGATAAAGTAAATGAAGCCAGCCAACGGCTTCGCAAGCTGGCACGTACGGAGGCATTCATTGAAGAAGAACGGGGTGCTAAAGATTTATACATTGGGTATCCGTTTGTAAAAGGTAAACTTTCAGATGGCACTGTTGTCAGGTGCCCGCTATTGTTTTTTCCGGTTACGCTAAAAAACAACGGCAAAAAGTGGATGCTTGAACAGCGCGATGAACCCGTAAGCCTGAACAGGAGTTTCCTGTTGGCGTACTCGCATTTTAACCAGATAAAGCTACCCGACGAATGGCTGGAGAAATCGTTTGAGGATTTTGATAAAGACAGCCTGGCGTTTCGTACCCAATTGTATGAAATGCTGAAAGACAGCCCGGTTGAGGTTAATTTTAATCAGGAACTGTTCACTAATCAGCTAATTGATTTTGAAAAGTTAAACCGTGCCGACCTCGATAAATCAGAAAGAAATGGCGAGCTGAAACTACAGCCTCAGGCGGTGTTGGGTATTTTTCCGCAGGCGGGGTCTTACCTTGTGCCTGATTACGAAGAGCTGATAAAAAACGCCGAAGAGGGGCAATATGAGCTTGATACCTTTGAAGAATTTTTTGAGCATGCTTCTATACCTGCCTCGCAGGCCCAGTATAAGGAAGAAACAGCCTTTTTACCCTTTGCCATTGATGCCTCTCAGGAAGAGGCCATTAAACAGGTAAAAGAAGGTGGCTCTGTTGTAGTGCAGGGGCCTCCGGGCACGGGCAAGTCTCAGCTCATTGCCAACCTGATTGCCGATTTTACAGCCCGCGGTAAAAAAGTGCTGGTTGTATGCCAGAAACGTGTGGCCCTCGACACCGTGTACCAGCGGCTACAAAAAATACTGATGACAGATTTCGTAGCGTTGATTCATGATTTTAAAAATGACAGGAAAACACTTTTTGATAAAATAGCCGGACAAATAGCGCGTGTTGAAGAGTTTCAGAAAAAGAACAAAGGGTTGGATGCCATTTTTCTGGAACGCAACTTTACGCAAATCAGCAGGCGGATAGATAAGATTTCAGAAGAATTGCAGGAACTGAAAGACGCACTTTTTGATGAGTCGGTATGTGGAGTATCGGTAAAAGAACTTTATCTGAGCAGCAATATTAACAAGCCTGCCATTGAGATACAAGACCTTTACCGCTCTTTCAGGTTTGATGAGCTGGCCGACTTTGAAGGACGCCTGAACCGCTTTTTGAAATACGAGGCTAAACTTCAGGCATCAGCAGGTTACGACTTCTGGCAATTGAGGAATTCGTTCCGGAATAAAAATTTCATTGAACTGCCCAGAATATCAGAAACGATTGAAGACATCATAGATTTTCAACAAAAACACGGGCAACTGTTTTCAGTTATTGAACTGAATAATTTTGATGAGCAAATGCTCAAGAGATTTATTCAGAACTTTGAAAACAAAGAGGTTGAAGAAATTTTCAGGTCTATCATTCAGCAGGGTAAATTTACAAGTAACCGGCTGTTTGACATAGAAAAAATCTACCAGTCGCTTGAAAAACTGTTTATCAACGATGGCATTGAGCCGAGTATTCCGGCCCGCGATTTAAATTTCAGAAAAGCGCAGATAGAAAAAGCTTATGCTGCCAGCCAGTCGGCTTTAAACTGGTTTATCTGGAAACTGTTTTCAAAAGATAAAAAAGACATAGAAGCGCTTTTGGCTAATAACCGGCTGCCTGTTAGTGAAGAAGGACTAAGCAACCTGAGAAAGAAGATTCATCAGCGTATTACCTTTGAGGATATAAAGGAAAAACTTAGCAAAAAAGAAATTCTGATTGATGAAAAAGACAGTTGGGATACCATCTCGGAATATCTTCAGAATTTCATTCTGGCTAATAAGGCCTATGCCCAATACCAGCAGGAGGAAGCTGTTCTGAGACAGACAACGCATATATTCCAGAATCCGAAGACTATATTTTTACGAACTTTTAATGCGCTGGAACAATTAATTGCCGACACCAAGCGGCATTTTGTACAATGGAATGAGCATCTTTCTGTACCGCAGATAGAAAAACTGGTAGATGTGCCCGACTTAAAGATAGGGCGACTGGGTTACCTGAAACAGCACTTTGATTTGATGGTAGAGGCCGATGAACTGAAAGAGTCTTTTCTGGCTGCAGAACTGGAAGTTGTGCAACGATTATTGAATTACAAAAGTCAACAGGCAGATATTGCTGAGTTAGGAGCTGTTTTTCAGAACGCTTTACGCCTGGCCTGGAGAAACCACATTGAGAATCTTTATCCGATTCTCCGCGGGGTTAGCTCGCTTAAGGTGGAACAACTGGAAGCAGAGTTACAGGAAAGTGTCTTGAAAAAACAGGAACTGAGCCAGGAAATATTGCTGCTGAAACTGCGAGAGCAGACATATCAGGTCCTTGAGTTTAATCGTCTTCAAAATGTGGTTACCTACCGGGATTTACAACACCAGACCACCAAAAAACGCAAGTTATGGTCGGTACGGAAATTACTGGAGAATCATTCAGAAGAAATATTCAAACTCATACCCTGCTGGATGGCTTCGCCGGAATCGGTGTCTGCTATTTTTCCGTTGTCGGCTCAAAATCCGGAGGACTCTTTATTTGACCTCGTAATTTTTGATGAGGCCTCTCAATGCTTTGCTGAAAACGGTATCCCGGCTATTTACAGGGGTAAGCAGGTGGTAATTGCCGGCGACTCCAAGCAATTGCAGCCAACCGACCTGTATCAGGTAAGGTACGATGAAGACGCCGAAGACGAACCTGCTCTGGAAATTGACTCTCTGCTAGACCTGGCCGCACAGTATCTGCCTCAGGCCTGGCTCAAAGGCCATTACCGAAGCCAGTCTTTAGATCTGATTGACTTCTCGAATCAGCATTTTTATAAGAACTCACTTCAACTATTGCCTCATTATTCCGAGATAAGTAAGAATAAACCTGCCATCAGCTTTATTAAACTGGATGGTTTCTGGGAAAATAACACTAATCCGATTGAAGCCCAAAGGGTGCTTGAAATTGTAACTGACCTCAAGAAAAAACTACCAACCAAAACTATTGGTGTGGTTACTTTCAACTTCAAACAGGCTGATTTGATTTACCAGACCATTACCCCCGAACTGGGTGAAGACTGGGGTGTAATTAAAAATATTGAGAATATTCAGGGCGATGAGTATGATATTGTGATTTTCTCGGTAGGATATGCCCCTAATCTGAAAGGTAAGCTATTGATGAACTTTGGTAGCCTGAACCAGCAGGGAGGAGAAAACCGACTGAATGTGGCGATTACCCGCGCCAGAGAACAGGTATATATTGTAAGTAGTATTCTGCCTCATCAGTTGCAGGTAGAGCAGGCAACCAACAACGGCCCGAAACTATTGAAGAAATATCTGGAATACGCATTGGAGGTATCGGAGGGTAAATACTCGCCTGAGCCTTTTTCTACCGAAAAGCTGAACACGCGTTGGTTGTTGAAGCACCAGCTGGTTCAGGAGAACTCCGGATTTTACCTGGAGCTGCCCTTTGCTGATGTTACTGTAAAAGACGCTGGCAGATATGAATCGTTGATTTTGACAGACGATGATTTGTATTTCGAAAGCATTTCGCCTAAAGAGGCGCATGCTTACTTGCCTATAAGTTTGCGGGCAAAAGGGTGGAAATTTGAAAGAATCTGGAGCCGTAACGCGGAGTGATACTCCGCGGAACAGTTCCTCGGAGTGCCACTCCGAGAGTTATACTCAGGGCTGCAAGTACCAGCCCTTAACAGCATCTGACAAATAGGTATACTTCCATGCCTGCCAGTTATTGACCAGCCCTGCCTTAACCGGATTCTGAACAATATAGTCCACAACGCGAACAAACTCTTCGTCGTTGCGCACTACGTGGTCATAACTTTCTGGTGCCCAGAAAGCATTGCCGGTCAAATCCAGTAATTCGTTTGATTTGCGTGCCGTATGGCTTTTCAGTGATTGCAGAACCCTGTAAAATCCTTCCTGATGAATTGTGGCAGTCAGCAACACATGCACATGGTTGGGCATTATGCAAAAGGCATGTAACTGATAATATTTGGTATTTCTGAAATGTAGTGCTTCCGCTAATATTTCTGCTATAGATTCAACCCCAAGCCATGTTACCCCATTCAGGCTTTGATGCAGATAGCTGTCGAACCTGGCAAAGTATCGCTTCTGAATTTTATATAGTTCAACCTTCCTTATTGTTTCATCAGCAACTATTTTTCTAACCTGTGCTTCTGCAAGTTCTCTCTCGGCCATTAGTTTCTTAATTATTTCTTTTGGCAAAGAATTAGCCAGACGGAAAGTTATGAACAACCTTTCGTCAGGAGGAAGAATATGAGGTAAATTTCTTCTATAATGGGTTTTCATTATCTCAGCAAACTTTGAGGCAGAACACCTCAGAGCGGAAATCCCGGAGTATCACTCCGAGCAACATTCACGCGGAGTATCACTCCGAGCAACATTCACGCGGAGTATCACTCCGCGCTACTTTTCTTCTCCGGAAACACCACACTGGCCCCAATACTCACCACCAGAATACCCACAATTACCAACAAAGAATGCACGTTGGTGAATCCTACGGCAGACAGTTGGTGGTGCAACAGCATCTTCACGCCAATGAATGTAAGTAGTATACCCAGACCAAATTTTAAGAACCGGAAAAGGCCCATAATACTTGCCAGGAAGAAAAACATAGAGCGAAGCCCCATAATAGCAAACACATTGGAAAAGAATACAATGTACGGGTCTTTCGTTATCGAGAAAATAGCAGGAATAGAGTCAACAGCAAAAACCACGTCGGTACCTGCAATAACCAGCATCACCAGAAATAAAGGCGTAATATACCACTTTTTATAACGGCGGTGATACACCAGAAAATGGTCAATTACATTACGCTTATACACGTTAAAATATTTGGAAGCGAATTTCACAATAGGGTGATGCGCCGGGTCTATTTGTTCATCTTCTTCCTTGTTACGTAGAATATTTATACCAGTGTAAATCAGAAAAGCGCCGAAAATAAACAAAATCCACTCAAACTCCTGAATAAGGGCTGCCCCGATAAAAATGAAAATAAAACGCAAAACAATAGAGCCAAGAATACCCCATACCAAAACCTTTTTATAAAACTTTTTATCAACCCCAAACGAATTGAAAATCAGTATAAACACAAAGATATTATCAACCGAAAGCGAATACTCTGTCAGATAACCCGTCAGGTAATCAATAGCCATGCTATTCTGGAAAGTACGCAGGGCGGCATCAAAATTTGGCGGTAGCTGTAAAGAATCGTAATAAAGCGACTTTACATGCTGCAAATGGCTCTCATCACTGATATCATGAATCAAATACCCATACTGGCGAAGAAAAAAGAAAAAGGCTATGGCCAGCGACACCCAAACGGCGCTCCAGATACCTGCCTCTTTAAAACTCACAACATGGCTTTTAGATTTGCTGAAAGCCCCCAAATCAAGAGCCATCACAAATGCTACAAAAATGGCAAAGCCAATAAAAAATATTGTCTCACTAGATAATGTCATAGTATAAATGTGTAAAACGAAATCTACTTCCGTGTGTTATTCAATAGTTTCTGGCATTCTTATTGCCTGTATTTAATAGGTGCTTCACTAATTTATTCTTGGAAATCAAAAGAATCATGCCCTATTTTGCACCAAAATGTAATAATACGGCTATTTGCCGGAAATCGGATGCAAATTTGCACCGAAAACTCGAATAATTAATATGTATAATAATAAAAAAGTAGTGGTGGTTATGCCCGCTTACCGGGCCTCTCAAACACTTGAACGTACGTACCGGGAAATTCCCTTCGATATTGTCGATGAAGTAATTTTAGTAGACGACTACAGCCCCGATGATACGTCTGAGGTTGCAAGAAAACTAGGCATCAACCACGTAATACGCCATGACATAAACAAAGGCTACGGCGGAAACCAGAAAACCTGCTACACCAAAGCCCTTGAAATAGGGGCTGACATTGTGGTGATGGTTCACCCCGACTACCAATATACCCCCAAGTTAATAAGAGCCATGGTAAGTATCATCGGAGAAGAACTCTATCCGGTTGTTTTCGGCTCAAGAATACTGGGCAAGGGCGCATTGAAAGGCGGCATGCCCCTCTATAAATACATTGCTAATAGATTTCTTACCTTTACACAGAATCTGCTGATTAACCAGAAACTATCTGAATACCATACCGGCTACCGGGCGTTCTCAAGGCAAGTGCTTGAAACTGTACCTTTCAGAAAATGCGACGATGATTTTATTTTCGACAATGAAATGATTGCGCAGATATTCTGGAAAGATTTTGAAATAGCTGAGGTTACCTGCCCTACCAAATATTTTGAAGAAGCCTCTTCTATCAATTTTGTAAGAAGCTCTAAATATGGCCTGGGTGTTTTGTGGGTATCTCTTCGATATTTGTTAACCAGAGTCGGCCTCTATAAGTGGGACTTACTGGTATAACCCATCCGGTATTAAAACGAAGGGCGAATATCTGATTGGATATCCGCCCTTTTAATTTATGCTGATTTCAATTCGAAAATAGTAATTTCCGGATAAATACCCACACGCCCCGGATAACCGATGTAACCAAAACCACGGTTCACATACAGCTTCTGGTCGTTCTCCTCATACAAACCTGCCCACTCTTTGTAGCGCAACTGCACCGGCGACCACTTGAAACTACCCAATTCTACCCCATATTGCATACCATGTGTGTGTCCGGCAAAGGCCACGTCTATATCTTTATATTGAGGTAGCACCTGGCCTCTCCAATGGCTTGGGTCATGCGATAACAATAATTTCACCGGATACTCCTGCGTACCGGCGTGCGCCTTTTCAAGATTACCATACTTAGAGAAACCACCCGCGCCCCAGTTCTGAATACCCAGAACAGCCAGTTTTTCACCATCAACCTTCACTTCTCTGTGTTCGTCAAGCAAAATATCCCAGCCCATAGTTTTATGGGCCCCAATCAGGTCATTCAGGTTCTGGCGTTTTTTCTCTGCCGAAACCCATTGTGTATAATCACCGTAATCATGGTTACCCAGAGTAGAGAATGTTCCGAGTGGTGCCTTTATTTTTGAAAAAATCTCAATATAATCTTTTACCTCCGGCGCAATATTATTCACCAGGTCGCCGGTGAAAAAAAACATATCCGGCTTTTCTTTAATCAGCATCTCCACCCCGCCTTTTACTGCCGTTTTATTAAAGAAACTGCCAGAGTGAATGTCAGACAACTGCGCTATCCGCATACCGTCAAACTGCTTTGGCAGGTTTTTAAGGTTAAGAGTTACTTTTCTTACATGATAGTCATGCGCACCTGAAAGAATCCCCCAGGTCATACCTCCCATGTGCAAACCACCCAGAGCCAAGGCCGACTTGGCCAGAAAATCTGAACGGCTGATACCCGTTGCCACAGGTTCCAGGTTCTGCGTAACAGTGGCCGGTTGTGGAGATGAACTTTGAAAAAACGAGACAATCCACTTAAAAAAGCGGATGATATCATCAATAAACAATACCAGCACCGAGAATATCTTAGAAATATAAAAAATGAAGATACCGGCCATCAGAAAAGTGCGGAAACTTGCCCTTACGGGTGCAGTAGCCGGCGTATAGTTAAAAACCACAAACAACCCTACAATTGAAAAGATGGTTAGACCCCAATATCCGATTCCGATTACCTTCTGGGTCATTTCACTTGTTGACCGCATCAATAACCTGACAGCCTGCCATACGTAGAGGTCAATCAACACAAAAACGACAGCCATGATGACTTGTCCTGCAATTTTATTCATAAATATATCTTGAAAGTGTTTGTAAAACCAACGAACAAGAAACGGTTTTACAGAAAAGTTGGTTTCAACAGGCTGATTTTTAATGCATTTATATGATGAAAGGCTTATTTACCATAATAATGGAAGACAGTAGCAAAAAAAAATCAAATTTTACCTACCAACCGTTTGGTAAATAAAAAAATATATTTACATTTGTTTGGCTGCCTATTAAGCGCTTTTAAAATATGCCTGTTCAGAAAGTTACCAAAGAAGAAATACTGCTTAAGTCGTCAGATGTTTTCCGTTTAAAAGGGTATCACAATACATCCATGCAAGACATTGCCAATAATTGTGGCTTGCTTAAAGGTAGCTTGTATCATTATTTTTCCGGCAAAGAAATGCTGATGAAAGATTTACTGGTATGGATTCATGTTTACCTGAAGGAAAAAGTATTCCCGATTGCGTATGATGCTGCCGTAAGCCCCGAAGAACGCATGGAAAAACTGCTAAAAAAAATGGGCAGGCTGCTGCTGGAAAAAGAAGGAGGCTGCCTGATAGGAAACACCACACTGGAGACAGTTGGCGTTATACCCGGGTTTCATGATATATTAAAGCTTATCATGAATGACTGGACCAACGCCCTGCAAAATATTTTTATGAGCGGAAAAGACCCTGATACCGCATTCAGAATGGCACAGCAAACCATTATGGAGTTTGAAGGAGCCGCAATGTTCGCTAAACTATATGGCAGCAAGGAGTTCTTGCATGATGCTTTTCTGCGGACAATGGAAAAACTGAAGTAATGTTTAAAGACAAAGATTTTAATAGTGCGTTAACAGGTAACAGGTCAGGGGGCGCCTGCTTTGGGCCCCCATGATTTCATCCTGCAATTTCAAATCTACTAATCATGACAAAACCTACTTTAAAAGAAGCAATTACCACTAGTTTCAATACCATTGCACAGGAATTAGCATCAGTTGACGAAAAAGAATTCTTTGCACCCATTGGCGATAAATGGTCTATTGCTGAAAACATACTGCATCTTACACAGTCTGCCAAAACCCTGAATGTGGGCTTAGCCCTGCCGCAATCTGTGTTGGTTGAGCAGTTTGGTAAAATTGACCGCCCACAAATGAGTTATGATGAAGTAGTGGCCAGCTATCTGGCCATTCTTGGTACAGGTCTCAAAGCCCGTGGCGCATTTATACCTGAGCTACCAGAAAACCCTTCAAAAGCCGTTTTAATGAGCAGCTTTGTTAAACATCATGAGGCACTGGTACATTTCCTGGATACCTTCACTGAAACCGAACTCGACGAGCTTTGCATAAAACATCCGGTCTTAAAGCTGCTCACTATTCGTGAAATTTATTACTTTATGCACTACCACATAGGGCATCATCATAAAGCCATTAAAGCAGGTTTTAGCAATGTTTAATACCCCGATGCGGTACATGAATCTTAGCATCTAATAATCGTTAAAATTCCGATTTTATAAACAAAGTGTTTTATCGGCCAAATCTTTCTATATTTGTTTGCCCAATAAAAATTACGCTAACTTATTGAATCAGATTGTATGAAAACGATACCGGGATTGATGCTGACTCTGCTTACCGGGCTGTACCTGTTATTAAGCAACATACAGACGGTGGCCGGTGCGCATGAATCGGTCAGCCAACCACATAAAGCAGCCTCCGGTTATGGTATTGGTGACAAGGTGGCTGATTTCAGACTGAAAAACATTGACGGTAAAATGGTTTCGCTGAAAGATTTTGAGTCGGCCAAAGGCTTTGTCATCATTTTTGTTTCTAATCATTGCCCATTCTCTAAGTCTTACGAAGACCGTATCAACAGCATCGACAGAAAGTATGCGGCACAGGGCTTCCCCGTTATAGCCATTAACCCTAACGACCCTGAAGCCTATGAAGAAGACTCATTTGCCAATATGCAGGCAAGAGCAAGAGAAAGAGGTTATACGTATCCATACCTGAACGATAACACACAGGCCGTAACCAGGCTCTTTGGTGCCACCCGCACCCCGCAGGCTTTTGTATTGAAAAAAGAAAACGGCCACCTGGTTGTTCAGTACATCGGTGCCATTGACGACAACTCGCAAGAACCCGCCCTGGTAACCAGACACTACGTAAGCGATGCCGTAAACAATCTGCTGCTGGGCAAACCCGTTGTAACCACAACAACCAAACCTATCGGCTGCGCCATTAAATGGAAGTCTTGATTGAAAGCCAAATTACAACGTTTGATTATGCCCTCTGTTTAATTCAGGTGGCATTTTTGTTTTTTATTACCGACCTTTACAGAAATTTCGAACAATTGAGATATGAGTAATAAACTTCCTTTAGTATTTCCTCAGGAGCGTATGGAAAAACTCATGGCCTTTGACCGCCTGCTGACCATCATGGATGAACTGCGCGAGCAATGCCCCTGGGATAAAAAACAGACGATGGACACCCTGCGTCATTTGACGATTGAAGAAACTTATGAGCTGTCAGACGCCATTCTGGAGAAGGATCTTACGGAGGTAAAAAAAGAGCTGGGCGACATCATGCTTCACCTGGTGTTTTACGCCAGAATTGGCTCTGAAACCGGAGATTTTGACATAGCTGATGTACTGAATGGCATCTGCGATAAACTCATAGCCCGCCACCCGCATATTTATGGCGATGTGAAAGTTGAAAACGAAGAGCAGGTAAAACAGAACTGGGAGCAACTAAAGCTAAAAGAAGGCAATAAATCTGTACTGTCCGGAGTTCCGCAATCATTGCCGGCATTGGTGAAAGCCATGCGGATACAGGAAAAAGCAAGAGGTGTGGGCTTTGACTGGGAAGAAAAAAGTCAGGTGTGGGCTAAGGTTGAAGAAGAAATGCAGGAATTTAAGGAGTTGTTTAATGCCGAAAAGCAGGAGGTAATTGATGCCGAAAAGGCCGAGGGCGAGTTTGGCGATTTGTTGTTTTCGCTCGTAAATTATGCGCGGTTCATCAACCTGAATCCGGAAACGGCGTTGGAACGTACCAATAAGAAGTTCATCAAGCGTTTTCAGTACCTTGAACAAAAAGCCAAAGACGCCAGCAAACAACTGAAAGACATGACACTGGCCGAAATGGACGTGTTCTGGGAAGAAGCCAAAAAATTGTAGTTAATTTAAAATCAGAATCCATTGCCAAGAATACTCGCCATCGATTACGGTGCCAAACGCACAGGCCTGGCCGTTACGGACCCGCTGAAGATTATTGCCTCGGCGCTGGAAACAGTACCCAGCGGCACACTGATTAATTATCTGAAAAAATACACCGCTGCAGAAGAAGTGGAAGCATTTGTGGTAGGTATGCCCAAAAATCTGGACGGTAACGATACCCACGGCACCTTTTATGTAAATAAATTGATTGAAGAGTTAAAAATTCAGTTTCCGGCTATGCCCGTGCATCTGGTTGATGAGCGTTTCACGTCTAAAATGGCCGTACAAACCATGATTGCCGGTGGTATGAAAAAAAAGGACAGACAAGTAAAAGGCAATGTGGATAAAATAAGTGCCGTGATTATATTGCAGAGTTTTATGGGTATGTAAATAAACCTGCCCGGTTATTAATGATCAGTTTACAGCAAAAGTAAAGTAATGGTAAAACATATTCTCTTAATGGACGGCCCCGATGCCAAAGGGCTTATTTTTCATGTAACCAGTGTCTTATATAAAAACGAGTGCAATATTCTTGCCCAGGACGAATACGTAAGCCCTGACAGGCAGTTTTTTATGCGCACTGAATTTGAAGCGCCTGATGAACTGAACCCGGAAAAAGTACTGAAAGACCTGAGAGACAACATTCTTTCGAATGCCATTAACCTGAGGATAATTCCGAAGAAGAAAAAAGACATAGTTGTGCTTTGTACCAAAGAACACCATTGCCTGTCTGACTTACTGATACGTTATAATTTCGATGAGCTTGATGCCAACATTATAGCAGTGGTAAGCAATTATAATCTTCTGCAACCTCTGGCCAGCAAATTTGGTATTCCGTTTCATTTTGTAAGCCACGAGCATAAAACCCGTGAAGAACACGAAGAGGCGCTTTTAAGAACGCTGGAAATCTACAAACCCGAATTTGTGGTGCTGGCCAAATACATGCGTATTTTATCGCCAGAATTTGTTTCGCATTACCCCAATAAGATTGTTAACATCCATCATTCGTTTTTACCTGCCTTTATAGGCGCTAACCCTTACCGCCAGGCCTACGAACGCGGTGTAAAAATTATTGGCGCTACGGCCCACTTTGTGAACAATAATCTGGACGAGGGACCCATCATTGCCCAGAACATCAAAGAAGTAAACCATCGCTATACTTACCAGGACATGGCACGCGATGGCAAGGAAGTAGAGAAATCGGTACTAACCCAGGCACTGAAACTGGTGTTTAACGATAGGGTTTTTATTTATGGCAACAGAACCGTGATATTGTAGTTAGGTCTTGAACGCTGATTAGTCTGATTTTTTTGATTCCGGTTTAGAATTGATTACTATTCGATTTTATAAATTTAATCAAATTCATACTCATTCATTCAAAAGCCAGGGTAATCATTAAATCTGTTAAATCAAAGTTCAGAAAAATTTACTTACGCACAATAGCCATTTGCACCCTGCGGTTTAAAGCCTTCCCCTCATCGGTATCATTGGGGGCAATCGGGCGTGTTTCACCGTAGCCAATGCTGCTTACTCTTTCAGGATTTATTTTCTTTGAAACCAGATATTTCCTTACGGCCTCTGCCCTATCCTGCGATAACTTGAGGTTACTCTCGTTCGACCCCACGTTATCGGTATGCCCCTGAATCTCAATCACCAGATTCGGGTTCCTTTGAAGCGTTTCTACCATTCTGTCCAGCTCAGGATACGAATCAGGGCGTAAATTAGCCTTCGCGTATTCAAAGAAGATATTATTGAGCGGAATATCAATACCCACTTCAATGGCAGCAATACGAAGTGTCTCGTTTTTTAACTCCTTGTATTCCCTGATTTGCGTCAGGTCAATTCCTTTCTCGATACTGATAAAATCTTTGGCTTCGGCCCTGTAGCTATATTTGGCGCCGTAAGGCAATACAATTTTATATTCGCCGGTAACCGGATTAGTAAAGGCCTCTCCGTCTTCTCCATCAGGTAATGCCTGATAAACAATTTTAGCGTCAGGCACTGGTTTGCCTGTTCTGTTATCAACCACCCTGCCACTGATAACCACCACTGGCGAAGGAGCCAGGCTTTTGGCGTCAATCGGTGTTCCGCCATTGTCCAGGTTCTTTTGTTCTTCAGATCGTGACGTTTGCAATGCCGAGGCCGTTACAGGTGCTTCTTTCTTTTCTTCTCTCAGTTTAAACCTCACTATGTCGCCTTTGCCCAAAGAGTTTTTCTTGGTACTCACATAGGCATATTCGCCCGATGCCCCTACTGAAAATGAATACTCGTTGGCATCAGAGTTTATTTTATTACCCATATTTACCGGCTTCGACCAGCGCTTCCAGCTTCTGTCCAATCGTTTCGACACCCAGATGTCGGTTCCGCCAAAGCCATCTTTACGATCGGTGGCAAAGTATAGCGTATAATTGTCTGAAGCCAGAAAGGGCGATGTTTCTGTGCTGCTTGTGTTGATGTCTCCCCCAATGCTTTCAGGTTTAGACCACTTGCCGTCTCTTGAAAGAAAAGATACGTAGAGGTTATCTTCCTGCGAATTCTTCTTTTCGCTAAAAGCCAGTATCAGTGTTTTTCCGTCGTTTGACAAACAAGCTGCCAGATATTGTCCTTTACATACATTGGCCAGCTTTGGAATAACCACCTCTTCCGGTTCCGACCAGCCGGTTTTGGTTCTTTTGCACATCGATATCCCCACTGCATTATCTCTTCGCCCGTTATGATACACGCCTGAAATCAGAATCTTGTTACCGTCGGGTGTAATACTGAACAAGCTGTTGTATTGGTCTTTATTAATAGAATTGGGCATACGGCGCGCCATCGTCCAGTTGCCATCGTCTCGTTTTTCAGAATACCATACATCGTTGCTGCCTTTGGTTCCGAACGTATTAGATGGGTGGCTCACCCGCACAAAATACAGTGTTTTATCATCCGGTGATATGACCGGACTTAGCTCGTTATATTCAGAATTGATAGCTGTTCCCAGTTGTTCAAGTGTTTGTGCTTTGGCGGCAAAAAAAGAAGAAACAGCAAGTAAAAAGGCTAAAGAACGCATAATGTTGTTTGTAGTGGGTATTATATATGTGCGCTTTTGCAAGGGGCAGGTAAATACCGCTTAATCAAAAGCCTGCAATTTTCACTTACAAATAACGCAATCTATTGCCCAAAATGTATGATTTTTTTAAAAATCCTGTTAAATTCCTTAGTTTTGTAACTCCAAAAAAGCGACCTGCATTGTAAACGAGGCATTAGAACACAACAAATACTTTTTTGAATGAATGTAAATCAGATTTTTGATTCTTTTAATAATCTTCGCGTCCTGATTATTGGCGACGTAATGATTGATTCTTATATTTTCGGAAAAGTTGACAGAATTTCGCCCGAAGCGCCCATACCCGTAGTAACCGTAAAGCAAAAGGAAATAAGGCTCGGAGGAGCCGGAAACGTAGCCATGAACATCAAGTCTCTGGGCGCTACCCCTGTGTTATGCTCGGTGGTTGGTAAAGATGCCGAAGCCAAAGAATTAATAGAGCTGCTGGCTTCAAACCAGTTGCCTACGGATGGAATCATCCAGAGCAGCAACCGGATAACTACAATTAAGCAAAGGATTCTGGCTGGCTCGCAGCATGTTGTCAGGATCGATTCAGAGATGGACTCCGTTATTAACGCCGAAGAACGCAGCCAGCTGATTGAAAAAGCCAAATCGCTGATACCTACCTGCCAGGTTGTAATATTTGAAGATTATGACAAAGGCGTGCTTGACGAACAGAGCATTCAGGAAATAGTGGCGTTTGCCAGACAACATAAAGTGCCCACCATTGTAGACCCTAAAAAACGAAACTTTAAGTACTATAAAGGTGCCGACTTATTTAAACCCAACCTGAAAGAACTGAAAGAAGGCCTGAAGATAGATTTTGATGCCGATAACCTGGATGAAGTGAAAGCAGTAGTAGCCGAAGCCAAAAATGCACTGGGGGTAAATGGTATTTTTCTGACACTCTCTGAAAGGGGCGTTTTCATTGATTTTGAAAACGAAATACACCATTTACCGGCGCATCGCAGGAGCATCACTGACGTTTCAGGGGCTGGCGATACCGTTGTAAGTATTGCCGCTATTTGCCTGGGCTTAAACCTGCCGCCCCGAACAATTGCCGAGTTATCAAACCTGGGCGGTGGTCTGGTTTGTGAGTACGTAGGTGTTATGCCTATTGAAAAACAGAAACTGCAAAACGAGTATCTGAAACACCATGCATAAAATGGGTACTGCCTGACCAGAAATGAAAAGATTCTCAGCGGTACCCGGTTCTGAGGCCGGACAATCACTGAGAATCTTGAGAAACTGTAAAATGGTTTTGGCTAACGGGCATGCACAAAATTATCTTACATTGGGTCTGTAATACGGTAATGTTGGTTTGGTTTTCTTGGCTAAAGAATAAACTACAACTCCTACGGCTACAGCGGCTAATCCGAATAAAACTCCCTTTTTCATTGGTGGTACCAGATAATTAGTAAATATTAGATGTTCTATAACCTATAAACGAAAAAATTGCACAAAACGTTGCCCGATACTTAAAAAAATCTTAAAAATTTATTTAAAGGCTGCTATGTAGCTGCCACAGCGGCCTTTCAGGCTTTTGAACAGTACCGGCACCCTTGGGCCAACAATTGTAAATTTTACAGGTTTACCGGTCGTTTAAGGCATAAATTGTTCAGTACCTTTGCTTTAAAAATAAGATGACTGGCACTTTTTAAGATTAATTTAAGTTTTGATTAGAGTAAATTATCATTTTCAGACTTTAAACGAAAAAAAATATTGAGCCGGAATATAGGTTTAGTGATGCGTTCTACTGGCTCTTGGTACGAGGTACGTACCGAGCAGGGCAATATTTTGCAATGTCGTCTGAAGGGGAAGTTTAAAATCAAGGATTTAAAAGTAACCAACCCTATTGCAGTCGGCGACAAAGTGGCTTTTGACCTGGAAAGCGAAACTGAAAACACCGGTATTATATACGACATACTCGCCCGCGAAAACTATATTATCAGGCAGTCGGTGCATAAAACGGCTCATGGCCATCTGATTGCCACCAATCTTGATCAGGCTATACTGATTGCCACGCTGACTTTTCCGCGAACATCACTGGGCTTTATTGACCGCTTTCTGGTTACTGCCGAATCGTTCCGTATTCCTACCATTCTGGTATTTAATAAACTGGACATACTGGCTGATGAAGCCATTGCCTACCAGGAAGAACTGGCCAATCTATACGAAAGCCTCGGCTACCAATGTGTGTTTACCTCGGCCACCAATAATATCGGTGTTGACACCTTCCGTAATTTACTGAATGGCAAAGTGTCTTTGTTATCCGGGCATTCGGGTGTCGGGAAGTCCACCTTAATTAACGCCATTGCCCCCGATTTAGATTTGCGTACTTCAGAAATATCGACCTTCGCCAATAAAGGGGTACACACCACTACTTTTGCCGAAATGTTTGAGATTAGCCCGGACACCTTTATTATTGATTCGCCCGGCATCAAAGAACTAGGCCTGGCAGATATGGAGAAAGAAGAAATAAGCCATTACTTTCCTGAAATGCGAGAAAAGCTCGGCGAATGCCGCTTTCATAACTGCCTGCACATTGACGAACCCAAGTGCGCCGTGAAGGATGCAGTTATTGAAGGCACCATTGCCGAAAGCCGCTATAACAGCTACCTAAGCATGGTGCTGGGTGAAGATAACAGAAAATAACAGGTGTCAGCCTTTGGCTTGGCTGGCCGGCCATTTCATTTTATCAAACAACAGCACAAGCCCAACTGGCACGGCAACACCCAGAATACTGCCGGCAAAAACATCTCTCGGGAAATGCTGAAATAAATAGACTCTCGAATATCCTACCAGCATTGCCAGGCCCAACCACAAAAAGCCCCAGAAGTTGTTTCTGGCTACCAATATAAAATAACAGGCAAAGGCAAAAGCCGTAAAAGTATGGCCCGACGGAAAACTCTGCCAATGGTGTATTTCCAGGCCTTCAACTATATGTATAACCCGGCCGCTATACTCATAAACCTCCATCGGCCTGGGCAGATTAAACGCATTTTTCATAATAACTGATACCAGGCCCTTGGTAATCCAAATAATTATGAGCATTATTGCCTGGTTTTTTACATTTTCTTTTCTCATTAACCACTGATACAGATAAACAGCCAGCGGTATAAGCCAGAAGCCGTCTTCGCCCAACAGGGTGATGTAACCAAACAGGGTGTCAAGCAGCGGGCTGTTATGCCGGTTTACAAAAAACATCAATTCGGCAGGCGACCAGACAATCTGTAAACTTGCCAGAATTACCAGCCAGATGAAAAATATGATAAAAAACCAACGGTGATTTCTAAGAATTTTAAGCATTTTGTATAAAAACTTTCTTAATTCCAAAATTAGCAGTAAATTTGCAACCTTTCTGTGAAAACGTGAGCAAGGTATTATCAAAATATGACATTCACATTCAGGGTCTCGAAAATAAACGTTATAATTACGAATTTGAGGGAGCCGATGAATTTTTTGAGTTTTTTGAGCAGGATATTATACAATCAGGGCACTTTAAAGCCCATGTTCTGCTTGATAAAAACTCAACCATGATTCAGCTGTTTTTTAAAATAGAAGGACAGATTGAGCTTGTCTGCGACAGAAGCCTTGAGCTATTTGATGAACCTGTGCAATTAGAAGAAAAGTATATCTTTAAGTTTGGAGACAGGCACGAAGAAATAACCGACGAGCTGGAGATGATTCCGATGAATACCGCCACCGTCAACCTTGCACAGCATATTTATGACTTTATTGCGGTTTCGCTTCCTATGAAAAAGCTACACCCGCGGTTCAGAGATGAAGAAGATGATGACGATAGATTTATCTATTCAACAGGTGAAATCGCTGAGGAAGAAGTAAAAACAGAGGAAGACATTGACCCACGCTGGAAAGCGCTGTTAGCATTAAAAAACACCAAAGACGGACAAAATTAAGACAATTATAAAGTACAAAAATATTAATAGCTGCTTCAAAAAAGCCTGTTAATTAAATTAAATTGAACAATGGCACATCCAAAACGAAGACATTCGACAACCAGAAGAGATAAACGTAGAACTCATGACGCTTTGTCGACCAAAGCATTGTCAGTTGATGCAACTACAGGTGAAATTCACCTGCGCCACCGTGCACACGTATTTGAAGGAAACTTGTATTATAAAGGTAAATTAGTGGTTGAAAGCTACGAAAAAGCGTAATACTTTCGTAATAACACCTGATTCTGTTCTTTAGGAAGGTGGCTTCCGGGTGAAATTCAGGAAAAGGTTACTATTTATTCACTAAAGAAATTCCTTTATGAAAATTGCCGTTGATGCTATGGGAGGAGATTACGCCCCCAAAGCCATTGTCGAAGGTGCCGTAATTGCCGCTAATCATTTACCTGAAGGTACTAAAATTGTATTGGTAGGAAAACAAAGCATAATGCTAGATATTTTAAGAACATTAAAGTATCCTGCACATGCTATTGAAATGGTTAATGCCGATGACATTATCGAAATGAGTGAGCATCCCACCAGGGCATTTTCTCAGAAACCCAATTCCAGCATTGGAGTTGGGTTTAAACTTTTAAAAGAAAAGCAGGTAGATGCCTTTTGTAGCGCCGGTAACACAGGTGCTATGATGGTGGGCTCTTTGTTTACCCTTAAAACGGTAGGCAATATTCAGCGCCCTCCTATCGCTGGTTTTTTTCCGCTTAAAAACGGCGGCTACAGCCTTATGCTAGACATAGGCGCCAATGCCGACTGCAAGCCGGAAGTACTGGCCGAGTTTGCAGAACTTGGCTCTTTATATGCCCGATTCTCTTTCGGTATTGAACGCCCCAAAGTAGCCTTACTGAATATAGGTGAAGAAGAACAAAAAGGTTCTACCGTTGTTCAGGCGGCTTATCAGCTCTTAAAAATCAACAAAAAAGTAAATTTTATCGGAAACATCGAAGGCCGCGATCTATTAGAAGGCAAGGCTGACGTAATTGTTACCGAGGGTTTTACAGGCAATGTGATTTTTAAAATGGGCGAGTCGTTTTATGACTACGCCGCCGAAAGAGGTATTAAAGACCCGCTCATTGACCGCATGAATTATGAAGTGGGTGGTGGTAGCCCCATTATAGGTATCAGGGGTAACGTAATTGTGGCACATGGTATCTCAAGCCCCGAGGCTATCAAAAACATGATTCTGCTGGCCAAACGCCAGATTGAATCAAAAGTAACAGACCATATCATAGAAGCATACGAATACTGATAAACCCCGGCAGACAACCTGCGGGGTTTATCTGCATCATATTTATACAGACACTTTTCCCACTGAAAAACTAATCCCGAAAAAGAAAAGTATCCTTATCGTTTTCTTCTGAATGGGCTTGGAAAAAATTGTACAATGAAACTTAGAGCAGCTATCACGGGTGTTCATGGCTACGTGCCAGAAGATATTTTGACAAACGAGGATTTATCTAAGATTGTGGAAACCAGTGACGAGTGGATTACTACCCGGACAGGTATCAAACAACGTCATATTCAAAGAGGAGACGGTCTTGCCACCTCTCACATGGCTTCTGAAGCCGTGAAAGGTCTTCTTAAAAAAACCAACACTAAGCCTGAAGAAGTAGAACTGGTAATATGTGCAACGGTAACCCCCGACTACATGTTCCCGTCAACAGCCAATCTGGTATGTACCCAATGTGGAATTCCAACCATTGCCAGCTTTGATATTCTGGCGGCTTGTTCAGGTTTCCTTTACGCATTATCAATTGGCTCACAGTTTATTGAGTCTGGAAAATACAAAAAAGTAATTGTAATTGGCGCCGACAAGATGTCTGCCATTGTTGACTACACCGACCGCACTACTTGCGTACTGTTTGGTGACGGTGCAGGTGCTGTTTTGCTTGAGCCTACCACCGAAGAATACGGATTGATGGATTTTCTGTTACGCTCTGACGGAACAGGCGAGAATCATCTGATTATGAAGGGTGGCGGAAGCAGGTTCCCGGCCAGCCATGATACAGTAGACCAACGATTACATTACATCCATCAGGAAGGCCCATCGGTATTTAAATTTGCCGTAACCAACATGGCCGACATTTCTGCGGAAATAATGGAACGCAACCAACTTACCGGCGACGACATTGCTTGGCTGGTGCCGCATCAGGCTAATAAACGCATTATTGATGCCACTGCCCGCCGCATGGGTATAGGCGACGAAAAGGTAATGCTCAATATACAGAACTATGGTAATACAACTGCCGGAACTATCCCGCTTTGTCTTTTCGACTACGAAAAACAAATCAAAAAAGGAGATAACCTGATTCTGGCAGCATTTGGCGGAGGCTTCACCTGGGGCTCGGCTTATATAAAGTGGGCATACTGAGTAAACCAAACAACTGAGGATTTTTCTCTACAACGGCATACCATGAAGAAAATACTGATACTGACTTTATTACTTCTGGGTTTCAGAGGCTCGTTTGCACAACGGATAAGAGTGATTGAAAATTTTAGTGTAACCTACGGCTTTGAGAAGAGCACTTATGTTCCATCAATAATGTATGGGCAATCGTTGGTTTTAGGTGGTAAATATGCTTTTGCAGTTGGTACGGGTTTCAGACTTACCTCTTTTTTTACAGCTGGCAATGCCTTTAAAGGGCTGGAGTCCAGCAATACACGGGTGAGTTTTACTCCTTACCCCAGAGCCAATGCCAATGCGCTTAATGTACCCCTAATGCTGGAGTTCAGAACTTCGAAAATAGTGATAGGCGCTAACTTCGACATCGTGGGGCTGGCGTTCGGAAAAAGAAAAGATTCCCTGACTGTTTACAACAAATCGGGTTTAGTGTTAGACACCCTCAACGCCAAACCTACCCGGTACAATTTGGGCCTGGGGCAAAGAGGAACCACCAATAACGAAATTTATATTGGTTTCAGGCCGCAGGAAGAACTGACCATCAAAGTTGGCCTCAGCATGATTTTCAGCCAGTATGATGCCCGATACAGAAGAAACCGGAAAGATGTTCCGTTCGGGCGGTTTGGTTATGAAAGCCCCCTTCTGCCCTTTATAAGTGTGGTTTTTAATTTTGAACGATAATAACTATTTGATAATTAAGCTTACTGAACAGTAATGGCAACAACAGCAGATTTCAGAAATGGCCTTTGTATGGAGTGGAATAACGACCTCTACACCATTGTGGAGTTCCAACACGTAAAGCCCGGCAAAGGACCAGCTTTTGTTAGAACTAAACTCAGAAACCTTCGTACAGGAAGGGTAATTGACAATACTTTTACTTCAGGTGTAAACATTACAACTGCACGGGTAGAAAAAAGACAATACCAGTTTCTATATAAAGATGAAACAGGATTCAATTTCATGGAAGTTGAAACTTTTGAACAGATAAATATAGAAGAAAAACTGGTGCCACAGGCCGACCTGATGAAAGAAGGCCAACAGGTTGATATTCTGGTGCATGCAGAAACAGAAACTATTCTGAGCGTAGAGCTACCAACCTATGTTGAACTACGAGTAACCTACACCGAACCAGGCGTAAGAGGCGATACCGCCAACAGCCCGTCTAAACCGGCTACTGTAGAAACCGGCGCTACTATTAAAGTACCTCTTTTTATTGATACAGACGAGCTTATTCGTGTAAATACAACTACGTATGAGTACGACTCACGCGTGAAAGAGAAATAAGATATTTATAAAAGACGACATCGCATTTTATAGAAACCAAGCGTAACATGATACTGATTTTAAGTGACTTTTAATGCTTAAATCAAGCCCTGGCGCCTCAGCTTTCTTTGTGGGTGTCGTCTTTATGTTTACTTTTGCAGAAGATTAACCAGTTTTTTATGCGCTCCAACGCCAGACAACTTTCCACTGTATCCGGACCTTGTCTGCTGGCAAAAGCCCGAAGCGCCCCAGTTAAAAGCCGGTTTTCTCAAAAACTTCTGGAACCAAACAAACTATACTCATTTACAAAACGACAAATCTTTACCCTTCATGGAAACAAAGGACATTCAAAAACTGATTGATTTTATTGCACAATCAGGACTAGATGAAGTAAATATCGAAACATCAGAGTTAAAGTTGGCCATCAAGCGCTATTCAAACGTGGCTCCGGCTGCTGCTCAGCCGGCTCCGGCAGTAGTAGTACAGGCTCCGGTAGCCGCTCCGGTAGCTGCAGCCCCGGCTCCACAAGCTGCTCCGGCTGCGCAGGCTGCACCAGCCAGCAATCTGATTACCATTAAATCTCCGATGATAGGCACATTTTACCGTTCTGCCGGGCCTGATAAACCATCATTTGTAGAAGTAGGTGATGAAATCTCAAGCGGCAAGGTAGTCTGCATTATTGAGGCTATGAAATTGTTTAACGAAATTGAATCAGAGGTATCAGGAAAAATCGTGAAAATATTGGTTGAAAACGCCACTCCGGTTGAATTTGACCAACCGTTGTTCCTGGTTGAGCCTGCATGATTTTTTCAAGAAAAGGCGTTCTAACATTTTTTTATAAAAACTGTTTATAGATTTAATAGCCTAAATAGCATACAATTCCTAATTGACACTATATGTTCAAGAAAATACTTATAGCCAACCGTGGCGAAATAGCCCTGCGAATCATCAGAACCTGCCGGGAGATGGGCATAAAAACGGTGGCTGTTTACTCAACTGCCGACCGCGACAGTCTGCACGTACGCTTTGCCGATGAGGCAGTTTGTATAGGGCCTGCTATCAGCAAGCAATCTTACCTCAATATTCCTAATATCATATCCGCCGCCGAAATCACCAATGCCGATGCCATCCATCCGGGTTACGGTTTCTTATCTGAAAACGCCGAGTTTTCAAGAATATGCGCCGAATATGGCATTAAGTTTATTGGCGCCACTGCCGAGCAAATTAACTACATGGGCGACAAAGCTACGGCCAAAGCAACCATGAAAAACTCTGGCGTACCGGTAATTCCGGGTTCAGAGGGTCTGTTAGAGTCGGTAGAAGAAGGTAAAAGACTGGCCAAAGAAATCGGTTATCCGGTTATCATTAAGGCAACTGCCGGAGGCGGTGGCCGTGGTATGCGCATCATTAAAGAAGAAAGTGAATTTGAAAAAGCCTGGGACGACGCCAAGATGGAATCGGGCGCTGCTTTTGGAAATGATGGCTTATACCTGGAAAAATTTGTTGAAGAACCCCGCCACATTGAGATTCAGGTGGTGGGCGACCAATATGGCAAAGTATGCCACCTTTCAGAGCGTGACTGTTCTATTCAGCGCCGCCATCAGAAACTGGTAGAAGAAACACCTTCGCCAGTTGTATCGCAGGAACTACGCGAGAAAATGGGCGAAGCCGCCATCAAGGGTGCTGCCGCTATCGGATATGAAGGTGCAGGTACGATTGAGTTTCTGGTTGATAAATATGGCAAGTTCTACTTCATGGAAATGAACACCCGTATTCAGGTAGAACACCCCATTACGGAAGAAGTAACCGACTTTGACCTCATAAAAGAGCAAATAAAAGTTGCTGCCGGTGTGCCTATTTCGGGTAAGAACTATTTCCCTAAGTTATTTGCTATGGAATGCCGTATCAATGCCGAAGACCCTGGCAATGGTTTCCGCCCTTCGCCGGGTAAAATAACCAATCTGCACCTGCCAGGTGGGCATGGGGTAAGGGTTGACAGCCACGTGTATGCAGGCTATACCATTCCGCCCAACTACGATTCAATGATTGCCAAGTTGATTGTAACGGGGCAGTCAAGAGAAGAAGTTGTTACAAGAATGAAACGTGCATTACAGGAGTTTGTAATTGAAGGTATAAAAACCACTATTCCGTTCCATATAAAACTGATGGACGATGAGCAGTTTAAATCTGGTCATTTTACCACCAAATTTCTTGAAACCTTCGATTTCAGCGATTTATAAAAAAGAAAGCCCTCCGCAATACAATGCCCCCAAAAAGTCAGACACTTCTTGGGGGCATTTTTATGAATAAAAGGAACAAGTATGATTACGAATTCAGGCTTCAATGTGTAGAAGCCGTTTTAAAAGAACATCGTTCCATTATTTCAGTGGCTGCTGACAAAGGATTTGATCCATCAAATTTAAGGTTATGGATAATGTTCTATGAGCAATATGGCGAATTGGGTCTTCACCAGAGGAATAAACAATCCTATGAAGTATCTTTTAAGCTTAAAGTGCCAGAAACTATCAATAGAGAGTGTTTATCTTTGTGTTCAGCCTGTGTTAAATTCAATATACCTACTGAGCCAGTGATTATACGCTGGCGGCGAGAGTATGAATCAAAAGGGTTGTCGGGTTTATTACCTCAACCTAAAGGACGTCCTAAAAAGATGAAGCATCCTATCAAAAGAAAACCAGTAAAGTCTTCTGCCCCTTTAACAGACTATCAAAAGCTGCTGTTGGAAAATGAACGTTTAAAAGCGGAAAATGAACTACTAAAAAAGCTACAAGCCATAACTCAAACCAACAAAAAGCACAAACCATAATGGAGTTAAGGCATAGATATGATTTAGACGTATTGCTAAATTGTATGAACATGACCAGAAGCAGTTTTTACTATTATTCAAAGAAAACCAGGCTTACAGATAAATATGCAGACACTAAAGCATTGATTCAAAGTATTTATCATAAGCACAAGGGAAGGTTGGGATACAAACGTATTACACTCTTACTTCGTAAAAAAGGAATAGTAATTAATTATAAAACTGTTTTACGATTAATGCAATTCCTGGGTTTAAAGCGTATAATCAGAGTGAAGAAATATAAATCCTATAAAGGAGAACAAGGCAAAATCGCCCCTAATGTTTTGAACAGAGTAGTTAAGGCAAATCAGCCTAATCAAAAATGGGCAAACGATATAACTGAATTTAATGTGGCTGGCAGAAAACTCTATCTTTCACCTGTGATAGACTTGTTCAATCAGGAAATCATCAGCTATGAACTCTCTGAGCGTGCTGACTTTAAATGTGTGATAACTATGCTTGAGAAGGCCTTGAAAAAATCAGACAGACAAACACCATTATTATTACATTCTGACAAAGGTTGGCACTATCAAATGAAGCAATACAGGCATGTCTTTGAGAAAAGTGGAGTCACGCAAAGTATGTCCAGAAAAGGTAATTGTTTAGATAATGCAATTATTGAAAACTACTTCGGCATACTTAAGGCAGAACTATTTTAACTGAATAAATATCAATCAATTGATGACATAAAAAAAGAAATTAAGCAGCATATCAAATACTATAACAATGAAAGAATTAAACTCAATCTAAATGGAATGAGCCCGATACAATACCGAGCTCATCATTCTAAAATTTATTACTAATTTCGTCTAATATTTCGTTAGCAGTCTACCAGCAAAGGGCTTGTTTTATTTATAAAGCTGCCATACGTCATACCCAAACCGGAGAATGAGGCCAAACACCACAACCAGAAATATTACCCGCACAAAAGAGTTGCCGCGTAGGATAGCTATCCTGCTACCAACATAAGCGCCTGCCATATTACACAACATCATCGGAAAGGCAATCTGAAAAACCACAAAGCCTTTGCTGACAAAGAAAATGAGAGAGGCTACATCGGCTATTACATTTATGACTTTTGAAATGGCAGAGGCCGACAAAAAACTGTAACCAATCATGCTCACGAAGCCAAATACCAACAGGCTGCCGGTACCCGGCCCCACAAAACCATTGTAAAAACCAATAGCCATGCCTATCAGTAAGCCATATAGCGGAACCACCGCCAGGCTGAAACGGAGTTTTTCTTCATGCCCCAGATTCTTCTTCCGGTAGGTATAAAGGGCTATCACACTCATCAGCACTAATATGGTTGGCTTTAAGATGCGCGCACTCATGAGGCTGGATATTAACGCCCCTGAATAAGACATTACGGCCGCCCCTAACCCGGCATAGATAACGGTTTTCCACGGAATCTTCACCTTTTTGGCATATTGATACCCGGCCACGGCTGTACCCATAAAAGAGGCAAAACGATTGGTACCAATAACCTGCGGAACCGAATAGTGAGGAAACAATATAAACAAAGCAGGGACCTGCACTAAGCCGCCCCCGCCTACAATAGAATCAATAAAACCTGCAAAAAAAGCAGCTATGCAGGCCAAAACTGTGGTTTCTGACATGAATGTTATGGTGAATGAAAAAAGGAGAAATGACTTGGATGTCCTGTTCCTTTCTCACTTTTAAAACTATTGCGACCACTCAGTCGGGGTTCTGTCCCATCTGTGGCTTTTGAGTTTTAAACGAAGATTTTCGTCTAGTTTTTTGCCATCACTGGTACCGATATTGGCATCTACGTGGCGAATCTTTCTCATGCCCGGTATTATAGTATGTACATCATCGTTACCTAATATAAAACGAAGCGCCATTTCAGGCATCGTCATACCTTCTGGCACCAATGGTTTCAGGGCATCGGCATGTTCTACGCTCGGAATCAGGTTTTCAGGCACAAAATAGGTAGACCGCCAGTCATCAGCCGGAAACACCGTGTCTTTGGTTAGCAAACCGGTAAGGGTGCCTTCATCAAAAGGTACACGGGCAATCACGGCAATATCCAGTTCGCGACAAAGCGGGAACAATTCATCTTCCGGATTCTGGTCGAAAATATTGTATATTACCTGTACCGAATCTATCAGCCCGGTTTTCAGGGTTTCCAACACATTGGCGGGCTCCCAGCGGTTCACACTTACGCCAAAGTGTTTCACTTTGCCTTCCTGTTTCAACTTGGCAACTGCCTCTTTCCATTCATCTTTACCTGCCCAGGCGTCTTCCCAGACATGGAATTGCTGCAGGTCTATGCAATCAACATCCAGGTTACTCAGGCTTTTTTCGGTATACTCTATGATATGGCTGGCCGGGAAACAGTCTTCCAACAAGAAATGTGATTTTGACGGCCATGTAAAATTCTTTGGTGGAATTTTGGTGGCGGCATACAATCGCCTGTCGGCATATTTTTTCAATACCCTTCCTAAAATTTGCTCACTTTTACCCTCGGCATATCCCCAGGCTGTATCAAAAAAGTTACAGCCTAGTTCAACCGACCGGTCAAGCGACTGCCCTACTTCGTCCTGGTCAGAGCCGGTCCATCCCGCAAGGCCCCACATACCATAACCTATTTCGCTGACATTCCAGCCAGTACGTCCAAATCTCCTGTACTCCATAATTGATATTTAATATGATTAAAAATAAATTTTAAATTAACGCTCCCATCAGTTTTTTTCCCTTTTGGCAACTGCAGAAGCCCAGGCCACCAAGCCTGTTAAAAACAAAGCTATACTGATACCAAAGGTAGTCCATTTAAACATTCCTGCCGTTGAAGCCAGACTGGCAGTAGCGTTTATTCTTTCCGGATACGCCATCAGCATAGCAATATTACCAGCATTTTCTAACATATCGCTAATGAAAACCAGCAACGGAAAAACGTTGAGTTTCTGCATAAAACTATCAGCCTGAAAACCTCTTTTGAATACAAAACTCAACAACAACAAATTGGTAATGCTATAAAAAACAGGGTAAATGATATCTACACAGGCTTCCATCACAAAATAAATTTTTCTACCCTCTTCGCCATAGGCCGACAACAGTTGATAGGCTTCATCAGGCGTAAATCCAAATTTCAAATCTAGCACACCTAATACGCCCATTGGGTCAAACCTGGTTTGCAGGTAAGGCAAAACCACGCCTGAAATGGCCATTTGCAGCACAAAGAATATAATAATATTCCGGCCCGAAGCATTTCGATGAGCCAAGTCTGAAAGCGACGTAATCATAGCGAGGTCAGATCGGGTTAAAGGGATACACAAATATATAGAAAATGATGTATTCTCTTTCATTAACCCGAGTTAACAGAAGTAATTATTAGTTTTTAAATACCAATTGCAGGCACTGAAAATAATTTTAAATAATATAGCAGCAACAGGCCAAAAAAAATTAAATTTGCAGCGTATGAGACTCCGTAGCTCAGTTGGTAGAGCAACTGAGTGAACGTCACCCGGCGAACGTCGCTCGCTCTTAATCAGTGGGTCGAGAGTTCAGAAAATAATTAAAAGTAGTATAATGACTCCGTAGCTCAGTTGGTAGAGCAACTGACTCTTAATCAGTGGGTCGAGAGTTCGAGCCTCTCCGGGGTCACCTGATAATCAAGTACTTAGCAATCATGTTAAGTACTTTTTTGTTTTGGGGGCTTAACCATTTACACAAAATTGCCCCTTTTGTCTATTTTAATATCATTTTTGGTATAAATACTTTAATAAGCTCAGAATTCTTCTTTAGATTTGCTTCTAATTAATACAAAGTGCCTAACCTTATGAATTATTCTGCATTGTTGCTTGAAAAAATTAAAATTCAGGCATCTGCCAAAGAGCTTAGTTGGATTGAGTCTAAAAGTAATGGTAGTTTACAATCATTACAGGTAGCATTTGTGGCCGTACCAAGGTTTATCAGCAAAAGCCCTGTACTTGCAGCCGATACCATCAATGGTGTTTCTTTCGATAACTGGACACTGGATAAACTGGTAAGAGTCTATTTACTGGCTAGTCTGGATAGCACTGATAAGGAAACTTACACAAAAACACTGGATATCCTTTTTGATACTGCAGAAAACAATGAAGCCAGCGCTTTAATTGCGGCTCTCCCATTCTTGGCATTCCCCGATTATTGGCTTTTAAGAGCCACAAACGCCGTCAGGTCAAACATCGGGCCTGTTTTTGATGCTATTGCATTCGGAAACCCGTTCCCTAAAATTCATTTTTCTGAACCGGCCTGGAATCAATTAGTCTTAAAATGCATTTTTAATGATAAGCCCATTCATAATATAGACGGGCTTGATGAAAGAGCCAATCAGGAACTGGCCGATTCAATATCTTATCTGGCGCATGAGCGTTGGGCTGCAGGCAGAACTATTCCGTCTCAGGCCTGGCGTCTGGTAACCAGATTTATGAACGAGGCGATTCTGAAAGATATTGAGCATTTGTTTACAACAGGAACAGCCGCTGACACCATTGCGGCAGCAATTGTATGTGGCCAGTCTGATTTACCTGCCGCTAAAGACCTGCTAACGAAACAAACAGCCTTGCATGAGCAATGGCAGAACGGAATCCTTAGCTGGCAAATGGTAGAAGACCACCAAAGAAGTATTTTAAATTATTAAGTAAGTTATGTGCCAGAAACAATCAGAAATATCGCAGAATCCGTCACATTTTGAAGGAAGCGCAGAAGAGCTAAAAACTTCAAAAGAGATTCAGGCCAATTATACCGATTACATCAAAGGAATGAAGTTCTTTGACCCTCATATTCACATGACCTCAAGAACTACCGATGATTACACTGCGCTGATAGATGCCGGAGTGGTTGCCATCATTGAGCCGGCTTTCTGGCTCGGACAACCCCGCACAGGTGTAGACTCGTTCAAAGATTATTTCAGCAGCCTGGTTGGTTGGGAAAGATTCCGCTCTTCGCAGTTTGGCATCAAACATTATTGCACCATCGGTCTGAACTCACGCGAGGCCAATAACGAAGCACTGGCAGAGCAGGTAATGGAAGTATTACCTCTGTTTGTTTACAAAGAAGGTGTTGTAGGTGTGGGCGAAATTGGTTTTGACGACCAGACACCCGCCGAAGAAAAATACTACAGGCTTCAACTGGAACTGGCTAAAGAAGCTAACTTACCCGTTCAGGTACATACGCCTCACCGCGACAAGAAAAAAGGAACCGAACTGAGTATGTCTATTGCCCTGGAGCATGGCATTGACCCCGGCATGGTAATAATTGACCATAACAACGAAGAAACTGTTGAAAGTGTGCTGGAGCAAGGTTTCTGGGCTGCGTTTACTATTTATCCGTTTACCAAAATGGGTAACGAACGCATGGTAGAAATTGTAAAAAAATACGGTTCTGAACGAATAATGATTAATTCGGCCGCCGATTGGGGTATCAGCGACCCTCTGGCTGTACCAAAAACAGCCGCCCTGATGAAAATTAAAGGAATATCAGACGAAGACATCCGTCTGGTTACTTATCAGAACGCCATTGACGCTTTTGCGCAAAGCGGCCAGATAAATGTGGCAGATTTTGAAAACCCGGTAGTAATTGACCAGAGCCTGAAATTTAACGGGAACACCATTCTGAGAGGTGGCCAGATTCCGAGGGTTGATAAAAATTCAATTTTTATCTCTTAAACAACCGCTTGTATCTTGAATATTAAATCTTACATACAAATAACCCGCCCCGCCAACGTAATAACGGCAGTATCAGATATACTGGCCGGGGTTGCTATTGCTGTATTTTCTTTTTCGTATGAAGACGTAAATATCACGGGTGTTTTGTTTTTGTGCCTGGCCACTATGGGTCTTTATGGTGGCGGCATTGTGTTTAACGATATTTTTGACCTGGAACTTGACCGCATTGAACGCCCTGAAAGAGTGATTCCAAGTGGAAAGATAAGCAAGACCAATGCCGTTGTTTATGGCTCCTTTCTGCTGATTTCCGGAGTATTGGCGGCGTGGTTCAATAGCCCGCTTAGTGCAATAATAGCGGCTTTGGTTGCAGCCTGTGCGCTGGTTTATGACAAATATGGCAAACATCATTCCTTTTTCGGCCCTATAAATATGGGTTTATGCCGCGGCGGTAATCTGATACTGGGCATGAGTATCATTGAGCGCTCTATTGAGCAATGGTGGTTTATCGGCCTTTTGCCGGTTTGCTACATTGCTGCTATTACAATGATTAGCCGGGGCGAAGTGCATGGTGGTAATAAAAACACCTTATACTTTGCGGCGTTTCTTTATATTATGGTAAGTACAGCCCAATTGTATTTTTCGTATCAATTAAACAATCTTCCGGTAGCGGCAGCATTTGTGGTTTTACATATTTATCTGATATTCAAACCATTGCTGGCAGCCATAGCAAACCCGATTGGCCCCAATATTGGCAAGGCAGTAAAAGCAGGGGTTCTGTCGTTAATAGTCATGAACGCCGCGTGGGTAAGTGTTTCGGGCAATATTTTGCTGGCGCTGGCAGTGCTTTGCCTGTTACCTGTTTCAATATGGCTGGCCAGGTTTTTTGCAGTTACATAGCCCCGGCAGCTATTTTTTTTTGATTTTATTTATTTTATCTACCAATGAATGTAATTCAACAGGCCTTTCAGGTGCCTTTTTCTTTTAATATTATTTTCACACAAAACCTTTTTTCTTCTGAAAACAAAGCGTTTATCAATTTTCTTACAAACTTCGGCGAACCCGGTTTTCAGAAAAAAATATTGTTTTTAATAGATGCCGGTGTTGCTGAAAAACATCAGTATTTGCCTGAATCAATCAAACAGTATTTTCAAGGCCAAACCCAGATTGACCTGGCAGACGAAATACTGGTTTTACCGGGCGGAGAATTAGTTAAAAACGACAGCCAGTATCTCGACAAAGTGCTGCTGGCTATCAATCAATACGGTATAGACAGGCATTCTTTTGTGGCAGCCATTGGCGGTGGCGCATTTCTTGACATGGTAGGCTACGCCTCCTGCATTGCACACCGTGGCGTAAAGCATATCCGGATACCTACCACCGTGCTATCGCAAAACGATTCAGGCGTGGGTGTTAAAAACGGTGTCAATTTTCTGGGCAAAAAGAATTTCCTCGGTACTTTTGCGCCTCCTGTGGCCGTATTTAATGATTCCAACTTCTTAACCTCTCTTTCAGACCGCGACTGGCGTTCGGGTATATCTGAAGCCGTGAAGGTGGCTTTAATTAAAGACCTGCCCTTTTTTGAGTGGCTGGAGACCCATGCACAAGCAATGGCAAACCGCGAGATGAATGTGATGAATGAACAGATTTTTCGTTCGGCTGCCCTGCATACCAATCATATTTCAAGTGGTGACCCATTCGAAATGGGTTCGGCAAGGCCTTTAGATTTTGGGCACTGGGCAGCTCATAAATTAGAATATCTGAGTAATTTTGAAATAAGACACGGAGAAGCCGTGGCTATTGGCATTGCGCTTGATTCTGTTTATTCGCAGTTGTCTGGGCTGATAACAGAAGAAGATGCCAACCGCATTATCAGACTTTTAAAGACGCTTGGATTTACCTTGTACCACGACTCGCTTGCAGCGAATGACAAGCTGAATTTATGGGAGGGGCTGAATGAATTCAGAGAACACCTGGGCGGAAGGCTGACCATAACCATATTAGAAAAGCTCGGTAAGGGCAAAGAAATTCATGAGGTGGATTTTGATTTAGTGAAATTGGCCGTTGACCGCCTGAAATTAACCCTCGATTAAAATGAAAACACCATACGGACACCTGAGTTATTGTAGCAATATTCATCCCGGCGAAGACTGGAAAGAACATTTTGCGGTTCTGCAAAGCAGTATTCCGGAAATCAAGGCAGGGGTTTGTCCCGATGCGCCTATGGGCATAGGCTTAAGACTAGCCAATCAGGCCAGTATTGATTTATCAGCAGAACAAAATTTTGAGACCTTTCAAAACTGGTTGACCGCACAGAATTGTTATGTTTTTACTATGAACGGTTTCCCGTTCGGAAACTTTCATCATACAGTAGTAAAAGACCAAGTGCATGCACCCGATTGGACAACACAGGAAAGGCTGGATTATACCATAAGGTTATTTAATCTGCTTGCCCGATTATTGCCGGACACTTTAGAAGAGGGCGGTATATCTACCTCACCACTCTCCTATCGGTTCTGGTGGTTAAACGATGCTGCACTAAAGGAAGCAACCATTAAAGCTACCAAAAACATGATTTTGGTAGTTGAGGAGCTGATAGCATTAAAAGCAAGCACCGGAAAAACCCTTCATCTGGATATTGAACCGGAACCCGACGGGATTCTGGAAAACTCTGAAGAGTTCATTAGCTGGTATAATAACTATCTGTTACCTATAGGAATTGAGCAATTGGCTACCAAAGGTTTTTCGCCCGGGCAAGCCATTGAGGCCATTAAAACGCATATTCAGCTTTGCTATGATATTTGCCATTTTGCGGTTGGTTTTGAGGCGCCAAAGGATGTAATTGTAAAAATGGAGACTGAGCAACTGAAAGTTGGGAAAATACAAATAAGCTCGGCCCTGAAAGTTGACTTTGCTGAACAAGCGCAGGAAAAACTGGACGTAATTGCTCAGTATAACGAACCCGTTTATCTGCATCAGGTTGTTGCTCAAAGATATGACGGCAGCTTTACAAAATACCCCGACCTGAGTGAGGCCATTGCAGGCTTTGATAACAGCATCAGCTCGTGGAGGGTACATTTTCATGTGCCTTTGTTTTTAGAGCAGTATGGTTTGCTGGGTTCTACGCAATCTGATATTGTCAATACCGTTGATGTACATAAGGCAAAGCCATTTACCAACCATCTTGAAGTAGAAACCTATACCTGGGGCGTTTTACCGAAAGAATTTCAGGCTCCGCTTAACGAGTCAATCATCAGAGAATTAAATTGGGTAAAAGGATTATTATAAGAGGCTCTAAAATTCTACTAAAATGCAAAAAACTGTAGTTATTGATATAGTTGGCCTTAGTACCAGTGTCATTGGTGAACACACACCGTTTTTACAGAAATTCATTGCAAAAAATACGCTTACGCACATTAAGCCGGCTTTCCCTGCGGTTACTACCACAGCGCAAAGCTGCTATATAACCGGTAAAAACCCGGATGCACACGGCATTGTAGGGAATGGCTGGTATGACCACGATGCGTGTGAGATGAAGTTCTGGAAACAATCTAACAAACTGGTTCAGTCTGAAAAAATATGGGAGGCTGCCAGAAGAAAAAATCCGGCCTTTACGGTTTCAAAGATGTTCTGGTGGTACAATATGTACTCATCAGCCGATTTTTCAGCTACGCCTCGCCCGCAATATCATTCAGATGGTGTAAAAGTACCCGATTGTTACACCTATCCTGCCGACTTAAGAGATAAACTACAGGCCAAGTTGGGTACCTTCCCATTGTTTAAGTTCTGGGGGCCTAATACAAGCATTGATTGTTCTAAATGGATTGCCGATGCCTCATTGGAGGTTGACAGAACCGAAGACCCTACGCTAACGCTGATTTATCTGCCTCATTTAGATTATTGCCTGCAAAAATTCGGTGTTGATTTCGGTAAAATCTCTAAAGATTTACATGAAATTGATAGCCTCGTAGAAGAGCTGGTCAATTACTATGAGCAACGCAATGCAAACGTTATATTGCTTTCTGAGTACGGTATCAACAATGTGAGCCACCCTATACACATCAACAGAATCTTGCGCGAGCATGGATTACTTTCTGTACGGGTAGAAAGCGGGCTGGAACTGCTGGACTGCGGCGCGTCAAAAGCTTTTGCGGCTTCCGACCACCAGATTGCTCACGTGTACGTTAATGACGAAAGCCAGAAAGAACGGGTAAAAGAAATTCTATCTAAAATTGATGGTATTGCCCTGATAATGGATGAAGAGGAGAAACAAAAATACCACATCAATCATAAAAGAGCCGGTGATTTTGTGTTAATGGCCAAGGCCGACAGCTGGTTTACCTACTATTACTGGTTTGATGATAAACTGGCCCCTGATTTTGCCCGCAGCGTTGATATTCATAACAAACCGGGCTATGACCCCGTTGAGATGTTTATGAATCCGGCTAATCCTTTCATTAAATTAAGAGCCGCTTACAAGTTGCTTCGTAAACTAACAGGCTTCAGATACAGAATGGATGTTATTCCGCTTGATGCCAGTCTTGTCAAGGGCTCACACGGCACGCTCGATATAGGAAAAGAGTTTTATCCTGTACTGGTAAGTAATCAAAAAATAACCGAAGAGATAGCTGCAACCGATGTTTATGATGTAATCTGGAACAGTTTGTTCGGGAATGACATGAAATAAACATTTTAATCCTTTCGGCCAACCAACAGACCCTCTATGGTTGTTTAAACTGACAGCGGCCCAATCACGAAATCCGGCCGTGCCGCACTTTGCTTATCCTTTTTTCTAATCAGGCAGGCAAACTGTGCCAGACACACTTCGTGTAAAATTTCCAATACCACATTGGCGGTTTTTACAGCTAATGGGCCAATACAGCACGAATACTTTACTTATACATCTATAAAAAACTTATCCATGGAATCCGTAAAATCAGTAACCGGTGGCGCAACAGATGTTCCGTCAAAAGAAGTAAAAGCATTTGGTACGCTAGCCGCAGATGCACGATTAGACCAACTGCAAATTAAACGCAGAACGCCTAAACCGCACGACGTTGAGATTGAAATATTATATTGTGGCGTTTGTCATTCAGACCTGCACACAGCCAGAAGCGAGTGGCCCGGCACGGTTTATCCATGCGTTCCGGGGCATGAAATAGTAGGAAAGGTTGTCAGTGTCGGTAATCATGTAACCAAATTTAAAGTGGGCGACCACGCTGCCGTAGGTTGTATGGTTGATAGTTGCAGAGATTGCGAATATTGCAAGGAAGGGTTGGAGCAATACTGCGAACAGGGCAATACAGGCACCTATAATGCACCTGATGTACATTTAGGCACACACACCTTTGGTGGATATTCTGAAAGCATAGTAGTTGATGAATCTTTTGTGTTGCATGTGCCTGAAAACCTTGATCTGGCCGCTACTGCTCCGCTATTATGCGCGGGTATAACCACGTATTCTCCACTAAGACACTGGAACGTCGGGCCGGGCAAGAAAGTAGGCGTTGTGGGTATTGGCGGGCTGGGCCACATGGCAGTAAAACTGGCTAAAGCAATGGGTGCAGAAGTAATTGTTTTTACTACCTCAACAACTAAGATTGAAGATGCCAAACGCCTGGGCGCCGATGACGTGGTGTTGTCGAAAGACAAAGCGCAGATGGCCAGATACAGAAGCAAGCTTCACTTTGTTTTGGATGCGGTTTCTGCCGAACACGATATTAACCAATACCTGGGTTTATTGAAGGTAGACGGGTCTCTTGCTTTGGTAGGTGCGCCTGAGCGTCCGCTGCCTGTGGCTGCATTCAGCCTGATACCTGCCCGCAGAAACTTTGCCGGCTCAATGATTGGAGGGATTGCCGAAACGCAGGAAATGCTTGATTTCTGTGGCCAGCATAACATTGTTGCCGATATTGAGATGATTAAAATGGATGAGATTAATGAAGCTTACGAGCGCTTGCTGAAAGGCGATGTGAAGTATCGGTTTGTAATTGATATGGCTTCGTTGAAAAATTAAAATTCTCAGTCAATTAAGCAAAAATAAAAGCCTTTCAGCAGTAGATATGCAACTGCTGAAAGGCTTTTTAAATTAATCAACTCAACAATTCTTTTAGTGCTTTATCCTCTTCTTCAATCATGTCAAAAACTGTTTTCCCACCACTGTTTGGAATGCTCTTGTCTGCCCCTGCTTCAAGCAAGAGCTTAACACATTGCAGGTAACTATCCATATCTTTCTTATCACTGCTATATAAACCATGAACGGCCCAGAAAAGCGGTGTCGACTGAAAGTCAATACATCTTCTATTGATTTCTGCCTGCGCCTGTATCAATCTTTCAACTACAGTGGCTCTGCCACACCAGGCTGCCCAATGCAGGGCCGTACCTCCGTGACAACCTCCATGATGAATGTCTGCCCCCTGCTCTATATAAAGAATCGCCACTTTATCTGCATGCAGGCTGGCTGCTGCAACAAGCGGGCTGTCCTTTTTTTCTATCATCTCACCTCCGTTTACATCAGCGCCATATTCCAGAAAAAGTCTGGCCATTTCTACTCCCTCTTCGTCTGAATATTTGCAGTTATAAACACCATCACAAATCCGGTGTAGCGGATGTGCCTTGGTTGTATTCAGCTCGTCGTAAGGCAAGCCCTCGTTTGCCAATTGTGGATTGGCAGAAAGCGCGCTTTTTAAACCCTGGTAGTCTGCTCTGTCAATTAATTGTTTTACTGATACCGTCATGGATTAAATGTCTAATCTCTAAATGGTGAAGTCTGATTTCTGCCATACAATATACCAGATATTTTTTTAATTATTGCTGGCATTAATTTATCCTTTTGGTTTCAGGCAAAATGTTGTTTTGCAAACAAAATTCTATTACTTTTCGGAATCCATCGACGTCTCAAAAATGAAAAAGAATTTACTCGCTACGCTTTTGCTATTACTGACTTTCTTTTGCGGTTTTAGTCAGGAACAACCCCCGGCAGTTGAATGGGCCGAACCTTATCGCGGAGGTACAAGAGGGGGCAGCATCTCACCTTTCAAGGGGCCTGGCCATTTATTTGCATTAATCAAATACCAGAATTCAAACAGCGGCTCAGCAAATATTAGCAAGTTTAATGCTGATGGCATTGTAAAAGACCAATACATCAGCGCAGAAGGGGGTTCTTCAAATGCTCCGGTAATGACTCAATGTGCATCGCAGGATGGTGGCGTTCTTGTATTTTTGCTGATGGACAGGGTACTGAGAAAATATGATGATAACCTCAATTTAAGTTGGCAAAAAAATGTCAGCTACCAGGTGCAAAATGCCACACCAACACAGTCAAACGGATTCTATTTATTAACCAACCGATTTGTCAGCAACACGACTGTAACTGAAATAAAGAGGATAAAAAGTGACGGCAGTGAAGAATGGACAATTGAATTAACAGATATTATAAACATATCTGATCTGAAAACCAGTGCTGATGATGGGTTGATTGTGGCCTATTCAAACGGTGTTCGTAAATATAACGCCAATGGCTCACTGGCCTGGTCAAATACCGGTATCTTTGGCAGCTATCAGATTATGCCCTCTGCCGATGCATCTTTCTATGTTTTAGCCCGTAATAACACCACAAATATCAGCTATGTGGTTCTGGTTAATTCTTCTAATGGCAATGCAACCTGGACAAAGTCCTTAACCGGTGAAACCATTAGCGATTTTGAGAGAACATCTGATAACGGCTGTGTTTTCAGTACTAATACTGGTTTGTATAAGTATAATTCATCAGGTGTGCTTCAATGGAAAAACGTTGATTATACTTCCGGCAAAATAGCTGTTTCGGGCGATGATAAGATTTTCGTTGTCAGAGATAACGCCATTTTCAAGCTCAATTATAACAATGAGACCCTCTGGACAAAAAACTTCAACCGTAATCACTATATCATTCAGGATATTCATGAGGCATCAGACTTTGGCTTGTATGTAAATGCAGTAAAAAATGCCACAACGTTCAATACTTCTCCAAATTTTCTCGTTTTCAAACTCGCAGCTCCGGCTTCGCCCTGCAAAATGTCTTTTGATATTACAGGCAATAGCGCCACTTTTTGCCAAAACGGCAGCATAGACCTTGGCGCTTCGTTTGGCAAAGTTTCGTTTAAGCACATGGCGCTTCTCACAGATATTTCAATTCAGTGGTACAGAGGCAACTTTGCCTTAACATCGGCCACAGACAGTGCCTATACCACTTCTATTAATGGCAATTACCGACTGGAGGTGACGCAAGGAAATTGCGAAGCCTTATCGAGATCGGTAACACTGAAAATAGTAAATGAAACGTCGCCTTTTGTAACAACTGATAAAAGAATCATTTGCCAGGGCACGCAGACCTCATTAAGAGCGCTGGGCTGCGAAGGCACGGTGGTATGGTCTACCGGTGATACGGGTGATACGCTTTGGGTTGCCCCAACTGCCACTACCAGTTATAGTGCCGTATGCCAGCAAACCATCAATAATGAGACCTGCCAGAGTGCGCCCAGTTTAAAGTTTACCATAACCGTAGTGAGTACATCTAACCTGCAAATAACGGCAATAACAGGCAGTAAAGAGTTTTGCGAACAAGATTCAACCGTGCTGGAGCCTGTCATTACCGGGGGTATTGCCCCATTTAGCTATATCTGGGCCTCTGCCGACAACACATTTTCTTATGAACCAAAGCTGGTAGTAACCCAGGAAAACAAGTATATACTACGTGTTTTTGATAATGCCGGATGTTCGGCATCAACAGATTTGTTTGAAATCAGAAAAAATGCCAAGCCGCTGGCGCCCACCATATTATCGCCTTCCGGTACCCAGATTTGTACCGGTGCAACCGTTAGTTTAACTACTGCGGCCAAAGAAAACAGCTATTTGTGGTTTAAAAATAATACTGGCATTGCAGAGGCAACCAAAGAAGCTTATACCCCCACCTCCGCAGGCATATACAAACTAAAAGTCACCAACACCAAAGGTTGCTCGGCGATGTCGGCCAATACCATAACCATTACCGAAGTAGTTATTCCGCAGCCTAGTATTAAACAATCGAATGATAGTTTGGTATCCAGTGCCGCCAGCGGAAATAAGTGGTATTTTAATGGTGGTGAGTTGTCTCAAACCAGCCCTAAAATCCAATTCACTCAATTGGGCAGTTATCAGGTGAAGGTGTTTGATAAAGGGTGTGAAAGCCCTATCTCGGCTGTTTTTCAACCTGTGTTATTGGCCAATGAAGAACATACTCCTTACATACAAATGTACCCCAACCCGACTGCCGATAAGGTCTATCTGAAATCTGCCAGGCTGTTTACCTATAAACTGATAGATGCAGCAGGGCGATTAGTTGGTAAGTCTACTGTTAAGCAGGATACGCATACCATTGATTTTACTGGCTTTTCTACTGGCACCTATTTGATTGTTTTGGAACAAGAAAACGGAAATGCTGTGGTGAAGAAGGTGAATGTGAGTAGATGAGGGGTTTCTTTTAAAAAGTTAATATCAGCTTATTTTGCAGGTCTATTGATTATATGCAGGAGGCTATTATGTTGAACCATGCGCGTTCAGTATAATAGCCTCTCTCCATTTTTGAGTATTTTTTTCCCCTACGCAGCTTACTGCTTCTCCATTTTAAGGAATAAGTATATGGAGCTCTTCTACCTTTTAAAACCTCATTTTCGTGTATTCTGCATTGTTTTTAATGGTCAATCATGACACGTTTATACATCTGTTGGCATACTTTTTTGCACTTCTATCCAATCAAGGCATCGGAAGCACAACATCACATATCTAAATCCTTCCGGCCGTAAATATGTAATATTAAAACACGCAATCTCATGAAAGTTTTAGTAAAACCCCTGATTATCCTTTTTGCAGCCACTTCGCTGGCTTCGTGCGTAACAAAAAAGAAATATGTTGCCCTGCAAAATGAATATGATCGCTCGCAGTCTAATCTGGTAAAATGTGGCGACGAAGTGCAAGACTATAAAGACCGCCTGGCCGCCGCTACAAGAAATGCCGAAAACCAGAATATGGCTTCGCAAAGCGCTATTCAGCAGCGCGACCAACAGCTTAGCTACATGAAAGACCAACTGGAAGACCTGAAAAAACTGCGCGACAGACAATTGGAACAAGTGGGCGACCTGACGGTGTTATCAAGGGCCGCGAATGCTAACATTGACAACACGCTGTCGCAAATGCAACAAAAAGACCTGTACATCAACCGGCTTCATGCTGCCAGAACCAAGACCGACTCAATTAATCTGGCCTTAGCCGTTAACCTGACCAGCGTGCTGAAAGACGGTATTGAAGATAAAGACATTGAAGTAAAGGTTGATAAAACAGTGGTGATGATTAACATCTCTGACAAAATGTTGTTTAACAGCGGAAGCTATAAAATTACCCCAAGAGCAAACGTAGTGCTGGGTAAAATTGCACAGATAGTGCAGTCAAGACCAGAACTTGAAGTAATGGTTGAGGGCTACACAGACAACGTTTCTATTAAAAATGATTGTATTACCGACAACTGGGATCTGAGCGTAAAAAGGGCCACTTCTGTAGTAAGAACACTACAAGGCCAGTTTAAGGTAGACCCTAATAAACTGATTGCAGCCGGCCGTGGCGAATACAATATGCTGACAAGCAATGATACGGCAGAAGGGCGCTCTACCAACCGCAGAACCAGAATTATTCTGATGCCAAAATTGAACCAGTTCTATGAACTGCTGGGTTCAACCAAATAACAGGTAGAAGACACCCAACAAACGGGCAGAATCGCAGGTGTGATTCTGCCCGTTTGTTTTTAAACCAAAGCCAGAAGTGACCCCGTAAATGAACCATCAAAAAAAAATTGTCTTATTTACGCAACTTGCCTTTATTTTTCTGCATCTTAAGGTAAACTGTATCAAATTATCATTTTCTAACTATACATAATTATGAAAAAACTACGCTTATTGTTTGTAACAGCATTATCTGCTATCAGCATTTCGTATGCTCAGGACAAAGAATCACCATATTTTGTAAAAACGTATCGCTCGGCCGAAATTCAGAATGTTAATGTTCGAACCTCCGGCGGTAGTATTACCGTTATCGGCCAGGAAGGCAGCGAAGCCCGTGTTGAAATATACGTAAAACCTAATAACTGGAACGGGAGCTCGTTAAGTAAATCTGAAATTGAGGAAAGACTAAGAGAATACGAACTAAGTGTAAAAAAAGAAGGCAGCACCATTTACTGCGTAGCCAGAAGAAAAAATGATAGTGGCTGGAACAACTGGAAAAAATCGTTGAATATTTCATTCAAAATTTACTCGCCTGAAAAAATCTCAACAGACCTGCAAACCAGCGGTGGTGGTATAACCCTTAAAGACCTTACCGGCAACCTGAGTTTTTCTACCAGCGGTGGTGGCCTGAAACTATATAATCTGGGTGGTAATATTAAAGGCAGAACATCAGGCGGTGGTATTGATATTACCGACAGCCGCGATAACATTGACGTAAGCACCAGTGGTGGTGGCATTGACGCTACTAATTGCAAAGGCGATATCAGACTTGTTACGTCTGGCGGGGGTCTTCGCCTAAAAAGGCTGAACGGCATGGTAAAAGCTTCTACCAGTGGTGGGGGTATCAGAGCAGAGGAAATCGGTGGAGAGTTCATTACTTCAACTTCAGGTGGCTCTATACATCTTGAAGACATTACTGCCAGTGTAAAAGCATCTACCAGTGGTGGCGGTATACATGCCGACATCAAATCATTAGGTAAATACTTGTCGTTATCAACCAGTGCAGGAAGTATTACGGTAAGAATGCCGCTGGATAAAGGCATGAACCTTGATTTGGATGCTAACCGCGTGCGTATCCCAGAAATAAGAAACTTCAATGGTCGTATCGAAAAAGACCGTGTAAGAGGTTCGGTTAACGGTGGCGGAATACCCGTAACAATGGATGCCAATTCTGGCAGCATCAGTATTAATGATTAAGCAAATCCGGAATTAAATCATAAAATTTATTACTTAATACCGATAAAACATGAAAAAACTATTCATCTTTCTTTTATGTGCCGGAATTGGCGGCTCTGCCATTGCACAAAAAGAGGTTTCGGCCAAAACAATTTTCGAAGCCATAGACCAGGGCAAAGCTGTTAATTATGAAGGTGTAACCATAACCGGTAACCTGGACCTGACAGAGCTATCAAACAAAAAGAGAATCAAAAAAAGCAAAGGATACGAAGAGTATAAAAGCTATGTTGAAGTACCCATAACTTTCAGAAACTGCGTTTTTAAAAACGATTTCATTGCTTACAAAAACTCTGAAAATGAAAAAGGTGGTAAATGGGGCAACACCTCATGGAGCATTGGGGAAGGTGCCACCTCTACAACAGACTTTGAACGGAGTGTAACCATAGAAAACTGTACTTTTGAAGCAAAAAGCGAGTTTAAATATTCTGATTTTGCCGACAAAGCCTCTTTTGCCGGAACCAAGTTTCAGAAAGAAGCCAATTTTAAATATGCAGGCTTTAAGAAAGAATCAAACTTTGCTAATTGCAGATTCGGCGAATACGCCAACTTCAAGTATTCTGACTTTAAGTATGATGCCGATTTTTTTAGCGCAGACTTCAGAAACTATGCCGACTTTAAATATGCCAATTTTAACGAACGCGTTACATTTAAAGGTTCAACCTTTAATAACAATGCCGATTTTAAATATACTGAATTTAAAGACTCTGGTAATTTTGATAACACCAGGTTCCGCTCGGGTATTGATATGAAGTACTCAAACGGGAAGAAATACATCAACTGACCTTAGTAATCAAAGAACCCAACCCCTTGTCCGAAGGCGTACAAATCCTGTCCGTTTTCGGACATTTTTATTTTACAAAAACATCTTAAATGGCTTACTATAAGACATTTAAATTTAATGGCATAAACTTTGGCAAACAGTTATAGAAGAGTGAAACCGGAAAATCGGCCAGGATACAGTATCTTAACAACCAGAACTAATCAATTCAATCAAAAATGATTCAATTAAAAAACATATCTAAATATTACCCTGCGGGTTTCGGGAAAACTTATGTGCTGAGAAATATTAACCTGACCATCAATCAGGGCGAATTTGTATCTATCATGGGGCCTTCAGGTTCTGGAAAATCAACTTTGCTGCATATTCTGGGTTTGCTTGAAGAAGCATCAGAAGGCGAGTATTTGTTTGAGGATATGCCGGTACAGAAACTTTCAGAAAAAAAACGCACCGAATTACACCGTACCAGCATTGGGTTTGTGTTTCAGGCGTATCATCTCATTGACGAACTTACGGTTTATGAAAACATAGAAACCCCGCTTTTATACAAAGGGCAGTCTGGCTCGGAACGTAAAAGCAGAGTAGCCGACGTATTAGACCGCTTTAATATGGTAGCTAAAAAAGACCTTTTCCCGACACAGTTATCAGGCGGACAACAACAGTTGGTAGGTATTGCAAGAGCCATTGTGGCCGAACCCAAGATAATTTTTGCCGATGAACCTACCGGAAACCTGCATTCTGAACAAGCCAAACAAATTATGGAGCTGTTTAAAGAACTGAACGAAAAAGACGGCGTAACCATAGTACAGGTAACTCACTCAGAAGAAAACGCTACCTATGGTAATAGAGTTATCAGGCTTAAAGACGGCTGGATTGATTAACACAACCCTTGTTTTGAAATTAGTGATAGAAAAAATACAATGAACAATTTACGCAAATACGTACTGCTTTTTTCGTTTTCGATGTGCCTCTCGGGTGTTAGTGCACAAACCCGGCTAACCCTGAAAGAATGCCTGGACATAGCCATAAAGAACAACCTTACTTATCGCGAAAGCCAGATACAAGCTGAAGCAGCCAATGTGGAACTACAAAGGGTGAGGTCACTGGCGTATCCAAGAATAGGTTTTGGCATAGGCCAGGACGTACGCCTGGGTAGAAGTATTGACCGTTTTACAAACGCCTACATTGAAGAGCTATACAGCACCAATGGCTTTGGGATTGACGCTTCAATAGCTTTGTTTAACGGATTTCAGATAAAGAATCAGATACAACAGAACATATTGCTGAAAGAGGCCGGCCAGAAAGGTATTGAGGCCAGCCGTAATATGATTACTATTAATTTGATGCAGGCATATTTGCAGGTGCTGGCGTCGCAGGAGCTGCTTGAAGTAGCGCTGCAGCAGGTAGAAACATCTAAAGCCCAGCTTGAGCGTATAACCAAGCTTGTTGATGCCGGAGTGTTGGGCCAAACAGAATATTTCCAGATAAAATCTCAGCTGGCTAATGATGAATTTGCACTTGTAACCACTCGCAACACATTAAAAACTAACAGGCTGGCTTTATTTCAGCTGATGAACCAGACCCCCTCAAACAATGTAAGATTTGAGCCTATTAATGATGAGGTAAACATTTACAAAACAGATGATAACTTTGTTAATCAATTATACGAGCAATCGATTAACAGTTTCCCGTCAGTAAAAAGGGCTGAATTACAGTTGAAAAGCTTCAACAACCTCATAAAAGCAACAAAGGCCAATGTTATACCCAGCTTAACGCTATCGGCCAATTATGGCGCTTTTTATTCTACATCCAATAAAGCCGAAACATATATAAAGCAGATAAACGGTACGCGTAATGGTTCGTTGTCATTAAACCTGAGTGTGCCTATTTTTGGTGGTTTGCAAAACAGACCAAGGGTAGCAGCCGCCAGAGTGCAACAACAACTGACAGAAAATAATTTAAATACGGCTAAACTTCAATTGCGCCAGGCTATTGAGCAATCGTTCCAGTCTTTTGATGCGGCCTCTGAAAGATACAAGGTAGCTACTGAGCAGGTAGCCATTAACGAGCAGAATGTAAAAGCCGCCGAAAGCAGAATCAGTGCCGGAACTGTTAATTCGGTAGAATACGTACTGGCTAAAGTAAATTATGACCGTGCCAGAAGCAACCTGGTTCAGGCGAAATACGAAGTACTGCTACAACAAAAAATTCTGGACTTCTATAAAGACGGAGAATGGAGAATTAATTAGTAAAGGAATAAATAATAAGAAACATAGCTGCAACGGCTTGTTGCGGCTATTGTTTTTTCCTGACCTCGCTGGTATCTGCACATATCTCTAACAATTGTGCATTACTTAGCTGAAGTTGAGGATGCAGAAGAGCCCTGGCAATTTCGGCAAGAGGAGCCAGCACAAATCGTCGTTCCTGAATAAACGGATGCGGCACAACCAGCTCAGGCAGCTGTATAATTTCGTTGTTGTAATACAGCACATCAATATCAATTAACCTTGCCCCCCATTTAAGGTCTCTCTTTCTTCCCATCGCCAGCTCAACAGCTAAAACGGCTGCAAGTACCTCAAGCGGTGGTAACGTTGTGGAAACACAAATTACCTGATTCAGAAAATCGTTCTGCTCTTTTAGCCCCCAGGCAGCTGTCTCATAAATGGCAGACTGCGCAATAATAGAACCTACGTTTTGGGAAATTTGCAAACGGGCCATATTAAGATTCTCTTGTCTGTTACCAAGATTTGACCCAAGCCCCAGATAAACCTGATTGATTTTCACTAAGCGGTTATTAAATTGAAAGATAGAACCACCTCTGCTATTTCGGGCAATAAGGCAGGGTTTTTCTCAAATGCATTGCCTATTACGATGATGTCAGCACCGGCTTCTAAGGCATCATGGGCTTTTTGGGCAGAGTTAATACCACCGCCCACAATAAGTGGCGCAGCGATGTTTTCTCTTACCATGCGAATCATTTTAGCAGATACCGGATTAATGGCCCCGCTGCCACCGTCAAGATAAATAAGGCGCAGGCCAAGCATTTCTCCGGCTATGGCTGTACAGGCGGCAATATCTGCTTTGTCGTGCGGAATGGGCGTTGTATTGCTGATATAAGAAACCGTTGTTTGCCGGCCGCTGTCTACCAGTATATAGCCGGTTGGCAGTATTTCAAGCCCACTGTGTTTCAGTAAGGGGGCCGAAATCACATGCTGGCCAATCAGGTAGTCCGGGTTGCGGCCTGAAATCAACGAAAGTAACAGAATGCCATCGGCAGATGGCTCAATATGCAGGCTATTGCCAGGGAATATTACAACAGGAATATTGGTTTGCTGGCGGATGACGGCAATCATTTCAGCCATCATCTGATTCGTAATGAGGCTACCGCCCACAAAAAAGAAATCAACCCGGTTTTCTACGCAGCTGTATAAAAATCGATTAAATGTAGCAATCTCCACCTTGTCAGGATCAAGCAAAACAGCTAAAGCCTTTTTTTTGAGGTGATTAAGATTTAATATTTTATCAAGAAGTTGCTTCGGCATCTTTAGTTGTGAGGTGATCTATCAATTCCAGTAATTTTTCTTTTGCAACAGCTAACAGAATAGAGGTAGCAGCACCTTTCATGGCAGCCCATAACATAGAATCGCCGGCTTTTTCAGGTTCTGGCTCAGGCAGTGGCTCGTGGTCTTCGATAGTCTTTTTCCCGGCAGGTAAAAGTAGCTCGGTAACTGCATATACGGCCACAATGATTCCACCGATAACCAAAGCATTTTTACCTACTTTTTTAAGGTCTCCTATCTGGGTTTCAATGGCACCTAAATATTTATCTATGGATTCCTGCAACTGTTCTTTGCGTTCTTCACGATTGGCCTTTGGCGGTACAACAGGCACTCTGGTTATGGTTTCTCTTAGATTTTTCACTTTCCCACAGATTTTTGTTCAAAATTATTGAAAAATGCTAAAAAAAGAAAGGCTGAAGCCTGTTTATAGCAATTAAAGATTTCAGGTAAATGTAATCCTTCCGGTTTTTAAGCAGTAAGCTGCCAGCCTGCGCCGACAAACACTAAACTTATCAGCCGGTCAAAAAGTTTTGTATTTGCGTGGTAACAACTTCTAATTTGAGTAAACGGTTTTTTAATGCTGGTACCCAAAACGAATTTTATTGCCTGTACCGCCAGACTGGGTAAAGTTCGCCTTTTCTGAAAACTCCTTTACCCCTGGGCAGCTCCATAAACGCGTCTGCTTCTATCAGACTGGTGAGGTCGCCGGAGCCATTTCCTGCTACTGGTATTGCTTTTACAATGCCGCCGGGTTCTTGTATCAGGCGCACCTGCATAAAAAAAGTCAGTGGGAAATTTACTTCAAAATCTTCCGACAGCTCTGCCAGCTCGGGCTTAAGCGGCATCCCCTGCGACACATCAAGCCAGGGTTTAATATACCGGTGCAAACACATAAAAGTAGAAACCGGATTACCCGGTAAAGCAAAAACTACCTTTGTGTCTTTCACGCCAAACCAGAATGGCTTGCCCGGTCTTTGCGCCACTTTATGAAAAAGTTTATGCACCCCCTGGTTTTCTAAAGCAGCAGGTACAAAATCAAATTTACCGGCCGATACCCCTCCACTCAGAACCAGCACATCGTAAGTATCCAGAAACTCCTTAATCTTCTGCTCTATAGTTTCCTGGTTGTCAGGCAATAAAACGATGTCGGCAAGTACGCCCCAGGTTTTAAGGCAAGCCTGTAAAGCATAACTGTTAGAGGTTCGTATCTGGTGCGGTAACGGGGTTTCAGTAACAGGTATAATCTCTTCTCCGGTGGCAATTAAAACTGCTCTTGGCTTTTTCTGCACCAGTATTTCATGTTTACCAATAGTGGCAGCTATTCCAATTTCTGCTGGTGTAATTCTGGTACCTGTTTTTACGAGCTTATCTTGCTTTTTCTTGTCTGCACCCTGTTTATGTATGCTCAGGCCCTGTTCTGCCGGTATAACATTTATGGTTGCCAGGCTGTCATTAATGGTCACATCCTCGTATCTGATAACCGTATCGGTTCCATCGGGCAATATAGCGCCCGTCATTACTTCTATGCAATTCATCGGGTTTTGCAACATTACCTGTGGCTTACCTGCGGCTGCCGTGCTTTCAATACGAAAACTAACCTGACCGGCAACTATCTGCTTAAAAGCCAATGCAATGCCGTCCATAGATACTCTGTTAAAAGGAGGAAAATCGCGGTCGGCATAAAAATCTTCAGCCAGTATTCTTCCTGTGGCGTCTTCAATTGCTAATTTTTCTACCTGTGGTGTTATTGCCTGACTCAATATTATTGATTCAGCCTGTTCAACTGTTATCATATCTGCTGGCTTTTACAGGTTTATCTGTTGTTTAATTGCCCGGTTCAACAGCCTGTTTTCTGAAACTATTAATAAGTAAATACCTGAATGGTAAAAAAAAACACAGGGCGATGCAAACTTAATTCAATATTTGCTTTTTAGAATGATTTAAGGCCATACAATTGGCCAAAGAAGAAAAAAGCTACCAATCAGCAGGCTGAAGCAAGGCTTTTTTAGCGGGGAATAAAAACAGGAGCATTTTTTTTAACCATACATTTGCGCATAATACTATCGGCAATCAGCAAAATACCCATTGAGAAAATAATTTTTCCGATAGTGAACGCAAATGCCGGATAAACTTCAAAAACGAAGCGGCTCAGGTATAAATAAATTTTTAAGGTAACAATGGCTATTGTACCAACTGCCAGCCTGTATCGGTTGCGGCTTAAAGGCCCGTTTACATAAAAGCTGATGCCCACAGTAATGATGTTAAGAGCCATCTCAACCATTATTAAGAAAAATATTAGTTTTTCGGACGAAAAATAGATTTTATACGCCTTTGACAAAGAAAAACTAAAGCCTAATGCAACTATAAAGCACGCAAAAATAACATAACCCAGCTTTTTGTTGTAAATACCAGACGCCCTTAGACGCAAACGCTGCTGGTTATATAGCACAAACAATACCACAAAGGCCAAAATATCATTGATAAGATTAGCAACAAACAAAGAACCGGTTGATACAAAATAATAATAGATTTCGACCAGGATTTCAAGAAACAGAAAGGCAATCAACAAAAAATAACTGAGGCTGTCATGAACTCTTTTTCTGTGAAATAGAAAGTACCCCAGGCAAAGCAAAGTTGGCGCCTGATTCAAAAATTTAGACAGCAAAAGCTCTTCCCAGGAAAGCATTTCCGGTACGGGCAAGAACTGAAAGAACAGGACAGTTAATAGAACAACTATCCCATGTAATGAAACAAACCTGGGTGACATGAAGACGGTTTTTTCAAAAGCCAAAGCATCTGATCAATCAGCAGTAGCTTATTCTAACTCAATAGCAAAATTATAAAGGGTTAAGGTTAACCGGGTAGGGGTAATCAGGGGACAATAATATTTCAGATTTTACAAAAAAGCAAATTTTAAGTCTCGTAAATAGGTTTATTTCTGAATTTCAGTTTTCCGGCGTCTCTTCCGCTGAAATTTGTGCGTATTTCGGCACATACAGCAAGGGCAATCTCTTCTGGCGTGCTAGCGCCTATATCCAGCCCTACGGGGCTAAATATGCGTTCTTCGTCTTCAGTGGTAATGGCCTTACCCTCTTCTACCATACGTGCATACATTTTTATTGTACGCTTTTTAGGGCCCAGCAAACCAATGTAAGAAATACCGGTATTAAGCAGGGTTTGCAGATTAGCGTAGTCGGTCTCGTAATCATGGCACATAGAAATAGCCGCGGTGAATCTATCTACAACCGGCATGTGATTCTTGGGCATTACGGCGTCGGCAGTTGCAAAAAGAGACGGATGCATTCTGGCCGGATTACAGATAACCGTTACTTTCCAACCCAGCTCTTTGGCTATGCGCACCATTGGATAAACATCGTAGTTACTTCCAAACACATAGAGGTGTACGGGTGGTGGCACCACTTCAATAAATAAACTTATTGTTGCCTCTGATGCTAAAACATAGGTTTTAGAAACTGATTTGGTGTTTAAAAGTGCCGTTTCTATTTCATGAACCACATCTGCTTTGATGGTGTCCAGAGTGAAGCTGCTGTTGAAGTGGTCTGGGTTGTCATACCTGAAAACCTGCCCCAATTCAATTTCCGCTTCTTGCAGATTCGGTTTTTTAACATCTGTTACGGTTACAATAACATTGGGTGTGCGTTGGTTGAGGCAACTGCTTAGCTGCAAAACAGCATTTTGCTCATTTCGTGGGTCGAGCGGACTTATCAACACATCAATTATGCCATTACAACCCAACCCGACGCCTATCTGGTAGGGGTCGTCGTCGGTAGTATCATAAGTTATCAGCGTAGCTTTATTTTGCAGCATTACCAGCCGGGCTTTTTTGAGTGCATCCCCTTCCAGACATCCACCGCTGATACCCCCAATCCATTCGCCAGACTCCATCACCAGCATTCTTGCACCGGTTCGCCGATATGAAGACCCCTCTACCCGCACCACGGTTGCCAAAGCGGCTTTATTCTTACTAAAGTCTATTTTCTGATAGGCCTCAACAATCTGCTTAATCTCTTTCATATATATCCTAAAAAAAGGCATATCCGTAATTTAATAGGCTATTTTATCTTCTTTGTTTGCCCAAAGCTCAAAGGCAACATGCGCTTCGTCTCTGCTCATTGCTTCTATGGGTATCTTCCGTTGTTCTAACGGAAGCGGTATTTCATGGTACAAGAATGCGTCATCGAAACCAATTTCGGCGGCATCATTACGTGTATTACCAAAATAAATTTTACCAAGCCGAGCCCAGTAAATGGCGCTCAGGCACATGGGGCATGGCTCACATGAAGTATAAATTTCGCAATTGCTTAAGTCGAAAGTCCCCAGGTTTTTGCAGGCATCTCTTATGGCCATAACCTCGGCATGTGCGGTAGGGTCGTTGGTGGCAACAACCTGATTATGCCCCTGCCCTATTATCTGGCCATCTTTCACTATTACTGCCCCAAAGGGGCCCTGCCCAACACCCGCCTGGCTGCCAATCAACGATAATTGGATGGCTTTCTGCATAAATTCTCTTTTTTTGTCTTCCATGACTCTATTGTCAATTACCCTGTGGATTCTTTGATTTCAAATCATTACCGGTCTTTTAAGTTCCGGGGCTTAGATACTCATTCAATCATAAACTCCCACGCGCTTCATTCTGCCTACCACCTCACATACATGACTGATACCCAAAGCAACATCTTCGGCAGTGGTGTTTCTTCCGAGACTAAACCGAACTGAGCCGTAGGCGGTGTCATCGTCAAGCCCCATGGCTTTCAGCACATAAGAAGGTTCTGTTGAGGCTGAATTACAAGCCGAGCCATTAGAAACAGCAATTTCGTTGAGGCTCATCAGCAATTGCTCGCCATCAATCCGGCCAAATCTGATGTTGGTGGTATTAGGCAGGCGATTAGCCCTGTTGCCATTGATTCCGGCCTCCGGCAGCTGGTTTAATATTCCTTCTTCAAGTTTATTTCTTAACCCGGCAAGGCGCTCGTTTTCTTCATGTATATCCCGTTGGCAAAGTTCAGCAGCTGCGCCCAAACCCACTATACCTGCTACATTAAGTGTACCCGAACGCAAGCCGCGTTCATGCCTGCCCCCATCCTGCTGGGCAATGATATTCAGGTTCTTTCTGACATATAGCGCACCTACCCCCTTTGGCCCGTAAAACTTATGTGCCGACAGGCTCAGCAAATCAATTTGGTCATCCATTACATTTATTGGCAGTTTACCCACTGCCTGGGTTGCATCGGTATGAAACAACGCCTGATGCCGGTGGGCTATCTGCGCTATTGTTTTTAGCGGTTGCAAGACCCCCGTTTCGCTATTGGCGGCCATTACAGAAATCAGAATTGTATCGGGTCTGATACACCTTTCGAGGTTTTCTAAATCAATATTGCCTTCTTTATCTACAGGCAGATACGTAATGTCTGCACCAGATTTCTCTAGATGGGCGCAGGTATCCAATACCGCCTTATGCTCGGTTTCAACTGTTATGATATGCCCCCCATTTGCGCTAAAAGCCTCATAAACGCCTTTAATAGCCAGATTAACCGATTCTGTTGCCCCACTGGTAAACACCATTTCTTTTTCTGTTGCACCTATTAAGCCAGCTACCTGCCGCCGCGCGGCAGTTACTGCCTCGGCTGCTTTCCAGCCATAAGCATGAAAACGACTGGCGGCATTGCCAAAATGGCTGGTAAGATACGGCAACATGGCGTCTAGCACCTCAGGGGCCAGAGGTGTGGTAGCGTTGTAATCCATGTAAATCGGGTACTCCATGCATTAAAAAAATTAATACCTACGGGTTGTGTTGTGTTTATATCTACCTTTGAAAAGTAAAAATACTGAATTTAACGATTACTGCTACCGAAAAAGAAATGGCTTTCAAAAGAATTGATTTATCTTTTGAAATATTTTAACTTTTTCAAGAAAAGCCAAACTTTATTCGGCTAAACAATCAAAATACAGTAGATTTTTACGTAGTTTGCTCATTCAAAACATTAATACTAGTAAAAAAATGCTGGGAAATTCTATTGATTCGATTTTTACACAGGAAATTCATAATAAATACCTTGTATTTAATACGCTTTTTTCAAGGTTGCCTTATGACAAGATGACTAAAATTGGTCAATTAATGCCTTTTCTGCACGATATGTCAGAGGCCGGTTTTGAAGAAGGCAAAGAACCTAAAGAAATCATCGACACGTTTTTCAGGCAATATACCTCTATCAAAGAAGAAAAGGAAAAAATTGACCTTTTGTTCAGGTTCATAACTTATATAGAACGGCAGGTGGTACTTTTTGACAGTGTAGAAGACTCAGCCTTTGAAAAGCTATATCCGCTCAATGGCAAAGGTACTTTACAAAGCACACTTGAACTGGCCGTACAACAAAACAAGCTGGATGAAGTTCAGAAAAAACTACAGAACTTTAAAGTACGTATAGTTTTTACGGCACACCCTACGCAGTTTTACCCCAGCAGTGTACTGCGAATTATTCAAGACCTTGAACAGCTTATTCCTAAAAATGATATTAACGGCATTGACTCGCTGCTGCAACAGCTGGGCAAAACGCCTTTTATTAACGATAAAAAACCAACCCCGCTTGAAGAAGCACAAAGTATTATATTTTACCTGCGCCATGTGTATTATCAGGTAATAGGTGAGATACACGAAAAACTGAACACCTATTTTCAGAATAATAATAACAGCCAGGGCTTCAAGCCTGTGCTTGAGTTGGGTTTCTGGCCGGGCGGCGACCGCGACGGCAACCCTTTTGTGACGGCCGAAATATCCAAAAAGGTTTCGACAGAACTGAGAACCAGCATCCTGAAATGCTATTATAACGATTTCAAAATTATTTGCCGCCGTTTAACATTTAAAGGGGTAATGCCATTGCTCACAGCCATCAGCAACCGCATTTATACCAATATGAACGGCCTTAAAAATGACTTGACATTGCAGGAACTGCTTGCGTCGTTAGACGAGGTAAGGCAAATACTGATAACCCAACATAAAGGCCTGTTTCTTGATTTACTAGACCGCTTTATTCAGCAGGTAAAGCTGTTTGGCCTGCACTTTGCCAGCCTGGATATCCGCCAGGACAGCAGCATACATGAAAATGTAATGGAGCAGATAAACCAGAAATATGGTATATCTGCCAAGCCTTATGCCGAATGGAATTTTGATGAAAAACTCAGCTTCCTGACCGAGTATAAACTGGATATAAATGAAGACGACTTTGAAGATGCACTTGTGAAAGACACCTTCAAGACCGTAAAAGTGATTAAGGAGATACAGACCCTTAACGGCGAAAAAGCCTGCCATCGATACATTATCAGCAACTCCACCTCTGTTTTCTCAGTGTTGGAAGTACTGGCGCTTTTCCGTTTCTGCGGCTACAAGGCTGAGGAAATCAATGTGGATGTTTTACCTTTGTTTGAAACCATTGAGGGGCTCGACAGCTCAGAAAACACGATGTCGACGCTTTACCAGTTACCGTTCTACAAAAAGCATCTCGAACACCGCAGCAAGCAGCAGTCAATCATGCTTGGGTTTTCTGATGGTACCAAAGACGGTGGTTATGTAAAAGCCAACTGGGAGATTTATCAGGCCAAAGAGAAACTAACCGCCATATCGAACAAGAATGAAGTAGAAGTGATATTCTTTGACGGCCGCGGCGGCCCGCCTGCACGTGGCGGTGGTAAAACCCACCAGTTCTATGCTTCGCAAGGCCCGACCATTGCCAATAACGAGATTCAGATTACCATTCAGGGACAAACCATTACGTCTATGTATGGTTCGCGGTCGCAGGCAATGTACAACTTTGAGCAGTTGCTATCGGCGGGTATCATCAATGATGTTTTTCAGGACGACGCCTCAGTAATTAACGACTATGAACGCAGCCTGATTGATGAGCTGGCCGACGTAGGCGTGAAAAAATATTTTGAGCTCAAGGCTCACCCATTGTTTGTACCTTATCTTGAAAACAAAAGTCCGTTGAAATATTACGGCCTTACCAATATAGGCAGCCGCCCGAGTAAAAGAAGTTCGGGCAAGCAACTCACGTTATCAGACCTGCGCGCCATACCGTTTGTTGGGTCCTGGAGCCAGTTGAAGCAGAACGTGCCGGGATATTTCGGTTTTGGTTCGGCCCTGCAGAAAGTGATAGACGAAGGCCGCCTTGAAGACCTCAAGACTTTGTATAAAAACTCTTTGTATTTTAAGACGCTGATTGAAAATAGCATGATGGCACTTACCAAAACCTATTTTCCGTTGACTTACTATATGAAAAATGACCCTGAATATGGCAATTTCTGGCAGATACTTTACGATGAATATAAGCTTACTGTTGCCAATATGCTGCGGGTGTCAGGCGAACAAAGCCTGATGGCCAATGAAAGGCTAAGCAAATTGTCTATCGATTACCGCGAACATATAGTATTGCCCCTGCTCACTATTCAGCAATATGCACTACAAAAAATAGAAGAAACAACAGACGAACAATTAAGGCTGGTTTACGAAAAAATGGTTACCCGCTCTTTGTTCGGCAACATCAACGCCAGTAGAAATTCAGCGTAAATCTGCCTTTTAAATACGAATAGCCGCAGTAAACACCAAACTGTGGCTATTTTTTTGCCTTTTTTTTGCTTATTAATTCGGAAAAGAAACTTTGCCCATAGATACACCCGGTACACCTTTTCTTGCGCCGAAATCGGTTCTGCCACCCACAAGCGCTTCATTGGCAAGGGTGGCAAATAGCACCGCCTCCTTGGCATCGCCTGATATCCCCAGGTCATCAGTTTTGTAGAACTCAAAAGCAGGTAGTAACTCTTTCAGCGATTGCATAATCAACGGATTATGTACCCCGCCCCCACTACCGTAAATCTTGAACGAGGCCGGATTTGCTTTGTACTGAGGCAATTGCGCTACTAATTTTAGAATAGCCCCGGCAATGGTATCAGCAGAAAAACGGCACAAAGTAGCCAGTATGTCGGCATGCGATAAATGGGCTGCACCGGCTTTTTGTTGCGCATTGGCCAGATAGCCGAGATTGAACAACTCTGGCCCTGTGGTTTTTGGAAAACCTTTACCAAAGAAATCATCCTGTTTTAGCGCTTGCAACAGTGCCTCATTCACTGTGCCTTCGCTCGCCATCTGTGCGTCTTTGTCATAAGCCAGGTTGAAAAACCTCTTCATGTAGGCGTCTATTATGGTGTTACCCGGGCCGGTATCAGTAGCAAAAACCTCGTTGGCATCCAGGTTTCCGGCCAGATAGGTAAAATTGGCTATACCCCCCATATTGAGCAATAAGCGGTTTTCGCCGCGCTTCGAGAAAATCAGGTAGTCGCCATAAACAGCCAGAGGAGCGCCTTCACCCCCGGCAGCACAATGTTTCTGGCGGAAGTCTGACAAGGTAATAATACCTGTCTTAACGGCCAGATGGTCACCATCTCCAATCTGCAGGGTAGCGTTCGGGAATTTAGCCAGGCCATGCAGAATTTTAGGTGCATGAAAAACGGTTTGTCCGTGGCTGGCTATAACATCTACTTCGTTGGGTCTGATGCCCCTGCTGGCCAGAAAATCATTCACCAATTGCCCATGTAAGTTACCAATCCAGGGGTTTAGCACACACAATTGCTGGAAATCAATTTCCTTTTTGGCAAATACCTTTCTTATTTCGTCTTTTATATCTTCGGCAAAACTAATGGTATCAAAATCTACCAGTTCAATTTCGGTTTCTCCCCCACTTTTTCTGAATCTGCAAAGCGCAATATCCAGACCATCCATTGAGGTGCCTGACATCAGACCGATAATGGTTCGTTCCTGCTTTTGGGCAATGTTGTAAAGTGCTTCTATGTTTCGGTTCATGGGGTAATGAGTTTACTGATAACCTTAAAAGGTGCGCACAAAAATAGGCTATATGATTGAAAAACCAGCGTTATCTTCCTAGCTTAGTGGCAGACTTTAACCAATGTTTCACCATTTGTTTATGAAAAAAGTAATTCTATTCAGCCTGATAGCTATTATTATTATTCTGGCCGGCGGCTTCCTCTATTTAAGAGGCCAGTTGCAGGATGATTCTGTTCCATTGTCCGATGGTTTTACCGGAGAAAAGGTGATGTTTATATTCCCTCACCCTGACGACGAAATTACCTGTGCCGGAACCCTGAAATTATTGAATAAACAGGGCATAGAAACCAGCCTGATTACTTTTACACATGGCGAAGCAGGCAACAGTAACGGCACGGTGAATGAAACCGACCCCATAAAAAAGAAAATAGCACTGGCTGACATCAGAGAGAAAGAACTGCAGGCTGTAGGACAGCTATTAGGTGTGGCTCATCAGGAAATACTCAATTACCCTGATGGTGGCATTAAAGATATTCCGGCTGATTCATTAAAAAAGATAATCCGCCAGAAAATAACCCTTTACCAGCCTACTGTTTTAATTACTTATGATGATGTAATTGGTTTATACGGCCACCCGGACCACCGCCTTATGGCGCAATATACCAAAGAGGTTTTTCTGGCAGATAAAGGCACAAACGGCTTTTCTCCCACAAGGCTTTACCAGGTTACATTGCCCGCACCTATGATAGCAACCGCTAAGAAGATTTCGGCCAGCTTTAAGAAGAATTTCAGCAAAAACATCACCTTGCCAACACCTGCAATGGCTGTCAGGATTAGTACCGTAGGTGAATTTAAAAAGCAAGCCATGTTGTTGCATGCCTCGCAAAGACCTACGTTTAATGACATGCAACCTTACTTTGATAAGGTACCCGCCTGGCTCTATTACAGAATATTTGACAAAGAATATTATGCCGAAGTAAAATAATCAATAGAGTTCATAAACCCATGTAAGTACTTTTTCTGCCTCACGCCGTATTTTAGAAGCCGGCAGGTTGAAATTATTATTCATCAGGCTTACAATCAGGGTTTTGCCCTTTTTAGTAACCAGATACCCACTAAGGTTATAAACGCCACCCAAGGTGCCGGTTTTGGCAAAAATAAAAGGCTTTCCTGTAGATTTAAATACGTTTTTGAGTGTACCTGTTTGCCCGCCGGCCGGTAAAATAGTATAGAGTTTTTCCTGAGGCATTTCAGCGCTTATTTTTTCAAGCAGCTTTACGATAGACCGGGGTGTGAAAAGATTGTACCTGGACAACCCCGAACCATCAACCCACTTTGGCGCATCGGGCAAGTCCTGCAGGTGCTTTTCGGTAACAGATTTTATTGCAAATGCCGTGTTCAGCGAATCCTTCAATACAGCGCCACACAGCAGCAGCAGGTGTTCGGCCAGCATATTATCGCTCTCTTGCATCATCAACCGGTATACATCTTCAGAGGCCATACTGTAAATAGTTCTGGCATCTTTCGGCACCGGAACATGCAGCAGGCTTACATTTTTTCTGAGCGTGTCCATCAGCAATTGCTGGGTAAGTGCCGAAGAGGTTTTAAAGGGTATATCTGTTTTATAGTTGTTTTTTTGCAAAGTAGATTTCGGCAAAACAAATATATTATCGGTCTGGATACGTTTAATGCTGCTACCCTCATCTTTTCTGTAGAAACTATTACTAAAAATAGCAGGTTGCGGGGCAAAGGTACCTTTATCAATACTCACACGTATCACATTGCCATACATGGGTAACCCATAAATTTCGGCAGAATAATAATCATTGTAGTCGTCCCAGGCCCAGCCTTCCCCCATAGGCTGATTGGTAAAATTACCATCTGAAAAAAACAGGTTTTTTGTACCCTTCTGGCTTTTCAGGAAGTTGAAAGCCTTTGTGCTTTTTAAATCATGATGAAAAAAAGTCGGGTCTCCGGTTCCCCAGAAAATCAGTGAGTCTTTATTAATGGTGTATCGCAAGGCCGGAATAGAATCGCCCAGCGTTTTAAGGCAGGCATAAAAAGTAAATAACTTGGTATTAGAGGCAGGTGTAAAATACCTGTCGGCATTTCTTTCAAAAATAGCTTTCTTCGCGGTCGGGTCATAAATGGCCATTCCGGTAAAATTATGGGCAAACACTTCTGAGGTGTCTATCATGCGGGCAAAAGGCTGCCGACGGGATAAATTGTTGGAAGTAGTACATGAAATGCCGATTATGGCCAGAAACACCCAAAGTATTGTTTTATACATAGCCTATTTTTGACCCAATTTAAGCATTAAAAACAAAATCCGGAAAAACCCGGCAAGCTAAATTCAATTATTCATTCCTTATTTGTTCTGATTGCCCTGAATCAGAACAAAAAGGAGTCTGTCCCAAATGCAGGAACAGACTCCGTCGGTATAGTACTTTAAAACATAATTAATGGCTCACCACAAATCTTTTTACAATAATGCCGTTTTCTGTATGCAAACGCACCAGATAGGTACCTGCATTCAAACTTCTTACATCTATTTTCTCGTAAAACATACTAATATCGGTGAGGTACTCGCGGTCCATCATTTTTTTGCCGTTTGCCCCCATTACTTCCATTTTCACACGACCCGGTTTGGGCAGGGTGGCTGTAATCTGGATTTCGTCAGGTGATGGATTAGGTGCCAGTGTAATTGTTTTTTCAAGACCGGGTTCAACAGCCAGTATCGGGGCGGGTGGTTTCATCTGTATTTTCAGGTTATCAATAGCCCAGCCCCAGCCATGAACCAACTGGTCGCTAAACAATCTGAAGCGCAACAAAATGGTTTCTCCAGCTACAAAAGTACCACTGTTAAGCATCTTGATAGTTCTGGTTCTAAACAGGCTTTGCTTTCCTACCCCTTTTGAATCATTAACTTTTTCTGTTTCGCCATCCTGATTTATATACGTACTTTCCTCAAAATTATTATAAGTCTTTACCCACTCACTATTGTAAGACACATCATACCCATCTTCAAAGGGCTCCCAAGATGCTCCACCGTCATAAGAGCCTTCTACCACCACATAATCAAAGAAATTGGTACTTCCGTATGAGGCGCCGGCTTCACCAGGCTCAACCAAAACAATTTCATCAAAAGTAATATTGGCAGAATCTTTCTGATTTTTCAACTCAATAGGCTTTAAGAACAATGCCATTGTATTTGATTCCAGATACTCGTTTCCACCGTTTTTATAGGGATGCGCCGAGTGCAAACCACCGTCGTCAAATCCGGATGGCTGCCGGATATCCCATCCCCCGATTCCGATAAAATCAGCATTAGGGGTATTAAAATCGGTGCTGTATTCTCTCACCGGCACTTGCGTGTTCAGGTCTGTAACCACAAACTCAAAGTAATCAGGTGAAAGCGTTACATTTTTGCCGGGTGTATTAAAGTATGAAGGAATAATTGTGGTGTTTTTGTTCTTTGAATTATCACTGGCCACAATTCTATACAAAACGCGGTCTCCTTTTTGCAGGTTGCCAAAGAGTTCTTTGCCCAGATAGGCATATACATCATTTCTTCCCTGCGAATAGCGCTTGTCGTCTGTTTCCGGATTATACTTTTTCAAACCAACAGCCGGTTTAGCCTGCCCATTCACCAGATACTCTACGTACACGGTGTCTATACCGTGTTCAAAGTCGTCTTCGGCGTTCAGAAAAACATCCGGCTTTGTTGCAGGTGGCACAAAAGTAAGCGGAACAGCCGTTACAAATGGCGCTGAAATATCTGCTGCGCCTACCTGAAAACCATAAAAGCCTTTTGATGGCGCTTCCGCCGGAGAAGTATTGGTGCGTTTGTAGTTGTCTTGTACTACCAGATAATATCTGATAACCGCACCGGGTTTACTAACCGGAATAGTGGCAGTGTATTCGTCAGTATTGGCTACACGTACCAAATCAAGAACCTTGGCCTTACTGATGGAATCGTCTTCTGAATAATACAACTTGGCACTGCCTGCCACCAGCGTGGTGTCACTCGTTATTTTAGCCGATATCTTTACACTGGAAACAAAGTTTTCAATGCTTTTAACAGGTGTGTGTACCAGAGAGGTGCTCTTCCAGCCCATATCGGCAAACATATTGCGTACCAGCGGGCCGGGGTCACGAATTACCTCACGCAAACTGGCTCTGGAGGTCATTAAGGAATTATCATTACCCGATGTATAAGTGTTATCGTCAAGGTGAGAAACGCTGGAACCCGGCTCATACACAATTGGTGCATAAAGCTTGGGTTTTTCGTCCCCTTTCATCTGAGACATCGGGCTGTTAAAAAAAAGATTGTTTCCTATTAACTGCTGACGCAATGCAGAAGAAGGATTGGCGAACAAAGTTGTATTAAGTAATTTCTGGCCGGTGCCGTTTTCCATAAACTGGTCAAAAATAATCGGGTATCCGGTGCTATACCCCCACGATGCCGTTGTAGAGGTAGCCGTTGAACTCATGGAAGAGGTAAAGCCCAGCCCATGACACAGCTCATGTAATACAACGGATGTGAAGTCGAACTGATTACGGGCCGGAGCGCCACTACCTAAATACCAGTTAGCAGAACTGTTAAACTCTGCTCTTATATCATAATCATTAATTGAGTTAAGTTCTTTTCCTGCAATTTTTTCAGCAAGGGCAATCGGATACCAGGTACCTGATTTTTGCTGCCCGGGAAAATTGCGTGTAAAATCGGCCGGGCTTGCCTGCCCCAGAATAGTGCTGGTGGCACTGTTACTCTGGATGTCATGCCAGATGGCAAGCACACGGATAGGCACCGGCGAACTAAGTATAGATGCCCATATATCTACCGCCTGCTGAAATGCCTTTTGCGCTTCTGGTGTAAACCCTTCATAGGTAACTATAAATGTGGTTGAAGTAGCCGCTGTTGTTCTTGAGCTTTTTGCTTTCAGGGCGGCTTGAACATCTTTAGCCGGAGGCACGTAGGTGTTAGCATCAACAAAATCGCCGGGGCACACTATCATATTGCCCTTCATAAACTCTATTTTGCCGGTGTTGGGTTTTGCAAGGTCTTTATCACGTGGGCTATTTGGCTTTTGAGCCAGCGCTGACATGACGGTAAAAGCCAGTAAGCCGGAAAGGTAAAGTTTTCTCATATTTTTATATCAATTCCTGTTTTTCAAAGTCTATTTTAAATTACGTAATCTGCCAGGTTTAGGTTGCTGACAAAATTCTATACAAGGTATAAATTCTAACGCATAAAATCACATTTTGTATAAACTGAAAGGCAGATTTAATGATTGATACACGTTATACCTGGTACGTTAAGTTTATCGGCTGTTCATTTTGGTTTTACTCCACCCTTGTTTAAATAAATAAACATCTTTTATACACGGGCTTGAGTTAATATATTAACGGCCGAACTCTGTATCTTTGCATGTTAGACGGAAACTGCGTTTTGAACGATGCAAGCATCAAAAGAAATATTACTGAAATACTGGCAGTATGATTCGTTCCGGCCGTTACAGGAAAACATCATTAATTCTGTGCTGCAAGGAAACGACACCCTGGCTATAATGCCTACAGGTGGTGGCAAATCTGTTTGTTTTCAGGTACCTGCCATGCAAATGGACGGTGTTTGCATTGTTATAACACCGCTGATTGCTCTGATGAAAGATCAGGTTGAACAGTTGAAAAGACGCGGTATCAAGGCCGCAGCCATTTACTCAGGCATGCACCGGACAGAGATTGACTATACTCTGGATAACTTTGTATATGGCGACTTCAAGTTTTTGTATGTGTCGCCCGAGCGCTTACTGACGGAGATAATGCAAGAGCGCACCAAACGTATGAAAGTGTGCTTACTGGCGGTTGATGAAGCCCACTGTGTTTCTCAATGGGGGTACGATTTCCGCCCGCCGTATCTTAAAATTCCGGAATTCAGAAAATTTGCGCCCAAGGCGCCTATGATAGCCCTTACGGCAACGGCAACAAAAGATGTAAAGCAGGATATTATCCAAAAACTGGGTTTTCAGAATACTCAGATTTTCCAGCAGAGTTTTGCCCGGCCAAACATTTCTTACTCGGCTTTTTGCGAAGAAAGCAAAGAACGAAAACTCTTTGAGATACTCATGAAAGTACAGGGCTGCGCTATTGTGTATGTACGAAGCCGCAGAAGAACCAAAGAGATTTCGGACTGGCTGAATAGCAACCGTATCAGGTCTGAGTACTACCATGCCGGGCTTTCAATGGCTGAGCGCTTCAGAAAACAGGAAGCCTGGATAAAAAATCAGGTAAGGGTTATTGTGGCTACCAATGCATTTGGCATGGGTATAGACAAACCCAATGTGCGGGTGGTTGTGCACCTGGACCTGCCTGAAAACCTGGAGGCCTATTATCAGGAATCTGGGCGGGCAGGGCGTGACGGGCTGAAGTCTTACGCCATTCTGTTATATTTTAAAGCTGACCTGAAGGATATTTACAAGCAGATTGAGCAGAAGTATCCGCCTATTGAAGCGCTTAAACGAACGTATCAGGCATTGGCTAACTACTTCAGGCTGGCAATGGGTGGCGAAAACTTTGAAAGTTATGATTTTGATTTTCAGGAGTTCATAGGCACTTTCGGGTTGATGGCCAACGATACACACCATGCCCTGAAAAAACTGGAAGACGAAGGGCTCATTCAGCTAAGCGACTCGTATTTCAGCCCCTCGAAGTTCCGTTTCAAGGTTGATAATCATGAATTATATAATTTTCAGATTAAAAACGAGAGTTACGACAGGTTTACTAAATTGTTGCTTCGTATGTATGGTGGGCATTTGTTTACCGACTTCACCACTATATCTGAAAGCGCCATAGGCCGGAATTTCTATGCGCAACCCGGTGAAGTTGAAAAAATGCTTACGTACCTGAATCAGGCAGGAATAGCCGATTACCAGAAACAGAAAAGCAGCCCGCAACTTACTTTTCTGACGGCAAGGCAGGATGCCGACTATCTTTCGATTAACCGTGTTGAATTTGAACGACGTAAAAAGAAAGAAATAGAAAAAGTAGAAGCCGTAGTGCAGTTTGCTCAGGAACAACGTCTTTGCCGTATGCAGTTTTTGCAGGAGTATTTTGATGAATTTACCGAGACCAGCTGTGGCATTTGTGATAATTGCCTGAAGCGCAAAAAAAGAGAAGTACCTTTTGATACTTATGCCCGATACCGCCAGAAAATACTGGAGATTCTACCGGCAGACATTAACCAGATAATTGGTTATCATTTTTTTGAAAATAAAGACTTTATTGCAGAGGTTATCAGAAGAATGCTGGAAAGCGAAGAGGTGTGGTATAGCGAATTGGGTATTTTACAGAAAAAACAATAATGAATATGTCAGAATTTACACATATAGACGCCAACGGAAACCCTACCATGGTAGATGTAGGAGAAAAGCAAATCAGCAGACGGCTGGCAAAAGCACGCAGCATTGTGGTGGTAGATGATGAGATACTTGCCCAATTGCAACAAAACGAAATACACACCAGAAAAGGGCCGGTGTTTCAGACAGCCATTATTGCTGGGGTAATGGCTGCCAAACGTACAGGAGAGCTGATACCTCTTTGCCATCCGCTGGGGTTGGAAAACTGCCAGGTAAGTATTAGCGTTAATGCGCAGAAAGAAATAGTAATAGAATGCACTGCCTCACTGACAGGTAAAACCGGTGTAGAAATGGAAGCGCTTACAGGCGCCAGCGTAGCAGCACTCACTATTTATGATATGTGTAAGGCGTTCTCTCATAATATTATCATAAAAGAAACCCGTTTGATTGAGAAAACAGGAGGCAAAAGAGATTTTAAGCTGGAAGCCCGGTAGCAGAAGTGCTATCAGGGTGTGGCAGATACCCATACCTCACCATCTTCAAATATTTCTTTTTTCCAGATGGGTACGGTTTCCTTCAGGGTATCAATTACATATTCGCAGGCGTCGAAAGCGGCCTTCCTGTGAGCAGCCGACACTGCAATTACCACGGGTACTTCTCCTATTGAAAGCGTACCCACCCTATGATGAATAGCAATTTTCTTTAATGAAAATGCTACCAGGGCAGCATCAGCAATTTTCTTCATTTCTGATATCGCCATAGGCTCATAGGCTTCAAAATCAAGCCGCACTACTGCTTTGCCGTGGGTGGCGTTTCGTACTGTACCCACGAAAGTTACAATACCCCCGGCATCGGCTGTTTTCACAAAGTCGAGGCAGACCTGTTCAGATAGCGCTGTATGCAATAGTTGAATGTCAATCATTTTTTAAATTTATTAACGCCACAATTACCCGCCACTAACCGGGGGAATCAGCACTATTTCATCGTTTTCCTTTAATAGCATGGGGTCTTCGGCATACGTTTCGTTCAGTGCAATACGTAACGATTTCAATTTGCCAAAAGCCGGAAACTGTACGGCCAAGTGATTTTTGAGGTCGGCCACAGTGGCATTGGCAGGCAATGAGACCTTATACTCAAACTGCCCGATTATATCGCGGGTTATCCCGAAACACAGTACTTTCAGATTCATATTTAAGCGGCCTTTAAGTCTTTTCCACAATCAGCTTATTTGGGTTGTTTCTCACAAAAAAGAATAAAAATATCTTCAGAAATTGAATCATCCCATCTATATTTCTTGTCTCTTTTGCGTATTTTTGTTAGAAACCATTCCAAAATTAACCCGCGCTTCTTTAGAATGAAAAAACTACTTGCTTTTATTTTTTCTCTTGGCGTATTATTTGATATTTCTGCGCAGAAAGTTCAGGATTTCAGCTCTTATTTTAAAGAAAAAGACCTTGAAGGTGGTTTTTTTATGTACAACTACCAAAAGAAAGAATATCTTGTAAGTGATAAGGGAGAGTTTTTAAAAGCAACTTCGCCAGCCTCAACTTTTAAAATACTAAATTCTCTGATAGCCCTGGAAACCGGAGCCATTAAAGATGAAAATGAAATAATTAAATGGGACGGGCAGGAGCGGTCGCAAAGTGCATGGAATGCCGACCATGACCTGAAGATTGCCTACAAGAACTCAACGGTCTGGTTTTATCAGGAGCTTGCCCGACGAATAGGCGAAGACAAATACCGGAAATATCTGAAAGCCTGTAATTACGGAAACCAAGATATAAGTGGGGGGCTTACAACCTTCTGGCTGGGCTCAAGCATGCTGATTTCGCCCAAGAACCAGCTTGAATTTTTAGTAAAACTTCATGAAGAAAAACTACCTTTCTCTAAAAGGACGTTTGACATCGTAAAGAAAATAATGATTCGAGAGCAAACTCCGGAATACCTGCTACGTGCAAAAACCGGATGGTCTAATTTCCCACCTACCGATATAGGCTGGTTTATTGGCTACATAGAAGCCAAAAGCAACACCTATTTTTTTGTTACCAGAGTGTATAAACCCATAGATAAGAAACTACCATCTTTTGGCGCCGACCGAGTTGAAATTACCAATACCATACTAAAAGCACTGCATATACCTTAAGCATTGTGGCAGTTTAACAAAGCTGCATTCTTTGGAGGCCTTTTTGGGTTAGCTGCCCATTTGCACAGGGCATTAATAGAGGTGCAATTATTCGTCTAATTTTAAATGCCCCCAGTTTTCTCCTGAGCGTATGCGGTTCAATTGTGTGTGAGTAATACCAAACTGCTTGGCTATCATTTTCAGGCGTGTATTTTCATTCTGCAACATCTTTTTTATCATGCGAACTTTCGTCTCTGTCAGTTTATAATTTTTGGTATTTCTGGGTACAGGTTTGTTTTTCACTGCGGGATTCTCACGGTTATGCTCAACCATTTCATCTTTGGTTACCCATTTCAGGTTTTCAAAATGGTTGTTCATCTTATCGAAGTCCAGGTGTATTACAAACTTATGGTCGGGGCTTTCTCTTTTTACAAAGGTTTCGGCAACAAGCTTGTGGATATAACGGTTAAACGTTTTTCCTTTAGGCAGCCTCACATTCAGAGACCTGTAGCCCTGTATAACCGAGCCTTTGATAATTGTTCCTTTCACGTCACTCTGCAGGCTGCGCAGCCTGCCAAAATTTGAGACCTCATAACGGGGAGGGTTCTCAACACCTTCTACATTTATTACAACGGGGGTCCATCGTTCTGCCCACAGGGCATTTTTTTCGCTATTCAGTCCTCGGTTCATCACAAAAAAATTTAATCTTAACTATATTCAATCAATGCAAAAAAGTTATGCCAGCAAAATAGGTAGTACACCACATCAGACAGGATTATCCTCGCATATTAAACAGCATTTCATTCGGTAAATTGTTCTTATGGGCTTGCTTAATGTATTTTTAAGGAACAAAACCGGCTTTGGGTAATGTTATTTAACTATAACAGATTAAGACAATGTCAAAAAAAACATTAATCATTGGTGCATCAACCGACCCCGCCCGATATGCATTCCTGGCAGCCAACAGATTGCTGAATCACGGTCATGAAATTGAACTGATAGGTAGAGATACAGGGAATATCGGTAATAAAGAAATACAGACAAGCAAACCAAACCTGGATGGCATTGATACCGTAACTATGTATGTAAGCCCGAAACACCAGCCTGAATATTACGATTACATTGTGGGTCTGAAACCCAAAAGAGTAATATTTAACCCAGGAACCGAAAATACAGAATTTGAAGACCTACTTGCAAAAAACAATATAGAGCCTTTAGAAGCCTGCACGCTTGTTATGCTGTCAACAGGACAATATTAATTCTGAAATTCTGGTTTAAAATAAAAACATGGATTTTTTTGCCGATTATTTTATTGGGCGGAAAAAATTCAGCTTGCCATGCGCCCTTCATAGCCTGCTTCAATTAGTCTTTCATAGGCATTCCATACCTCTTCAGGAATATCCGTGGGTATCAGAAACCCTCTTTCGGGGTAAATTTTCAACCGTTGCAGGTCTCCGGTCATGTTGCTGATTACCCTTGCTTTGCTGATACCGTTTTGTGCGCAACGGCTCAGGTAGGTGTCATACGAATCAGCAATAGCAGAAACCACAAAATCAAACTCTTTAAACTGAACCATAGCGGTTGCGTAGGTTCGCCTGATCATATACGGCTTCTGCACCAGAATAAAGCTGCCGAAGTTAAGCTGCTGAGCCTGTATTAGTTTCTTGGTAAATATAAAGTTCTCGCCTGTGTTTGTAGCCTCATTTTCCAGAATAATGGCATGGGGTGGCACTCCTTTTTTAACTGCAATGTCAAAGAAAGCCTCGGCCTCTGTTTTGGGCACTGTGTTTCGTAATTCGCCGGCCGGCCTCACAACCCCACCCGAAAAAATAATAAATGGAGCCATGCCGTTGTGGTAAAGTTGAGAGGCGTAGTCGGCCACTGAGGGGTCATGGCTACCTAAAACAAAAATGCAGTCGGCCTTTTTAATTGTTTGTTTAAGAAAATGGTAATCAAATAGTATTCTGGCGTAGGTATCAATCAAGTTATCAGTCATCAATAGAACATTATTAGCTTAGACAAAAATATAGATTATCTGACCAAGTTTCAGACACTTTTATCAGATAATTTCGTTTTATAATAAAGTATGATTTTAAACTAAAGCATATATTAAGACCATGATTAACGCAAAACATCTGGCCACTTTTGTACTCGGAGCAGTTGCAGGGGTAGCATTACACAAATATTTACAAACCGAAGAGGGCGAAAAGGCCCTTGAAAACCTGAAAGACAAAGCCGGTAAACTAAAGGATGAGGCCGAAGGCGCCATTGACAAAGCGCCTGAGTATTTCGAGAAACTGAAAACCGAAGGAGCCGAAGCACTGAAAGAACATTTTCCGGGTATTGAGAAATTTCTGCAGGATTTTTTTGCCAGAAATACCGGTAGCCAGACCCCGCCATCACCTGAACCTCAGGCCTGATTAAACAATTAAAGCCGGCTAGGTAGCCGGCTTTAATTGTTTTTACACCTTTTTAATTGTAAAGACGATTCGGTAATTTTCAAGACTGATAGGGTCTGGCGTTGACGGATACGGAGAAACCTCAGTTACTTCAATTGCATAAGTTGTTCCATTTAATATAACAGTTGTTCTGGGGGTTTTTGAGTTGTCGGCGTATAACTCTACCGAGGCATCTTTGGTAACGTTGTTTTCAGTAACACTGAAATAAACCTTTACCATACCTGCCCAAACACATACCACATTTTTGGGGCAGCGGCTGTCTTCTATTTTTGTAACCTTTACAGATACGCCTTCCTGCAGCATTACTGCCTGCGCGTAAGACATTTCAATTTTGCCACCTAAATTGGCCTGAGGCTCTGCCGTCTCTTTTGAGCACGCGGTTGCCAATGCAACCAGCATAATTACCATTAACTTTTTCATAAAACCTGTAAATTTAATTTGCACCAGCGTTAAGCCTTCCGTTTGCGTTGAAAACTGCCGTTTTGTTGCTGTCTATAAAATGTTTTTCTACTATGATACTGAATACCGGCAATTGGTTGGAAAAAAACAATATAAAAAAACAACCACTCCAATGTGGCGCTTGCCCATTTATGTAGTTTTTTTTGAAGTTTTTATTCTTAAACCTATATATTCGCCTCATCATTTTAATCCATTAAAGACATGCGTTCTCACGAAATTGATTACAAAATATTTGGCGAAGATATCCAGATTGTAGAAATAGAACTGGACCCTTACGAAACCGTTATAGCAGAAGCCGGTTCAATGCTTTTTATGGAAGACGGCATACAGTTTGAAACTAAAATGGGCGACGGCTCGCAACCTCAGCAAAGCATTTTCGGCAAATTGCTTCAGGCTGGCTCAAGGGTGTTAATGGGAGAGTCTGTTTTTATGACCCACTTTACCAATACAACTTCAAACATGAAGCGCAAAGTGGCATTTGCCGCTCCGTATCCGGGCACTATCAAGGCTGTTGACCTGGCCAATATTATGGGCAACACGCTTATTGTTCAAAAAGACGCATTCTTGTGTGCAGCTAAGGGCACTAGTATTTCAATACATTTTAATCAACGCCTGGGCTCGGGTTTCTTTGGGGGCGAAGGCTTTATTCTTGAAAAAATACAGGGCGACGGCATGGCCTTTATCCACTCGGGTGGTGTGGTAATTGAGCGGCAGTTAAATAATGAAACCCTTCGTATTGATACGGGTTGTGTGGTTGGCTTTGAGCCTCAGCTACAGTTTGACATTGAGCGTTCGGGCAGCCTTAAATCAATGATTTTTGGTGGTGAGGGTCTTTTCCTGGCAACGCTTCGCGGTACAGGGAAGGTCTGGATACAATCTTTACCGATTTCTAAGCTGATTCAGCGCCTGTCGCCTTATGGTGGCAATGCCAATAAAGAAAGCGGCTCAATTCTGGGCGGGCTGGGCAATATCTTTGAAAGCTAAGATTTCAGGCACTTTATATTTATAGGCACAGGCAAATTGCTGCTTGTGCCTTTTTTTATGAGCAAAAGCGGTTTACTCTAGCGTTTTCACAAAAAAAATCATAATCTTAATCTTAAAGGTTTTGTAAAATCAGCTAAATTGCCAAGTGTTATTAAAAAATCAAACCTTCTTTCAAAACTATGAATATTAACCGCAGAAAATTCCTGCAGCAATCTGCTTCTTTGGTTGCTATGGCACTTATAGCAAACAGAGTAGATGCCAAAGAAACCCTTAAACAATTTGGTTGCCAGCTTTATAGTATACGCGATGTGCTGCCTAAAGACCCAAGAGGTTATATGAAACAATTGGCCGATATGGGCTATAAATATTTTGAGAGCTATTCACAAGACCCGCTATGGGGAATGTCGCCCAAAGATGCCAAGGCGTTTTTGTCTGATATAGGCGTAAAAATGGTGAGTACGCACCTGGGGCTGCAGGAAACCAACGAGGAAATGATAGCCAAATGTGCCGAAGCCGGTTTAAGCTATGTAATTTGCCCGGGTATTGGGATGCAACCCTCGGCAGACGCCTGGAAAAAGAAAGCAGAAACCTTTACCCAGCATGGCGAAACCTGCAAAAAATATGGTTTGCGTTACGGCTACCACAATCACTCGTATTCGTTTCAGAATGCCAACGGGGTAAAAGGCCAACGTATTTTGTTAGAGAATACCGACCCGTCTTTAGTATGTTTTGAATTAGATATGTGCTGGATTGAAGCCTCTGGGGAAGATACGCTTGCGCACTTGAAAGAATACGGCAAACGCTATGAACTTTGCCATATTAAACAATTGGAAACCAAAGACCCAAGACCCAAACAAACCGATTTGGAAAAAGGTATTATTGACTACAAACAATTGATTCGTGCCGCTAAAGATGCCGGTATCAGATATTATCTGGTTGAGCAGGAGCAATATCCGGTTAGCCCCATTGAAAGTATGAAAAACGATGCCGCTTATCTGAAAACTCTTTCTTTCTAAGCGCTGATTTTATAAGTAAAACCCTTGTAGAGGCAACTTTACAGGGGTTTTATTGTTTTACGCCCCTGAATGTAAGCCGGTGGTAAGGCGACAGCCCATGCTGCAGAATGGCGTTCCGGTGATGGGTGGTAGGATACCCGGCATTGATATGCCAGTTATAATGCGGATACTCGGCGCTTAGTTTTTCCATCAGGTCGTCGCGATAGGTTTTGGCCAGAATTGAGGCGGCAGCTATGGATAAAAACCTGGAATCTCCCTTAATAATGCAGGTGTGCGGAATAAGCGGATAAGGCACAAACCGATTACCGTCAATCAGCAGGTGTTCAGGTCTGGTAGCCAAGGCATCAACCGCCCGGTGCATGGCCAGAAAACTGGCTTTCAGAATATTTATTTTATCAATTTCTTTTTCAGATGCCTCCGCTATCTGATAAGCAACAGCCTCTTTCATTATTTCTACACGCAGGCTGTTTCTCTGGGTTTTGGTTAATTGTTTGGAGTCATTCAGCCAGTTATGTTTATAATCTTTGGGTAAAATAACGGCGGCAGCCACCACCGGGCCGGCCAGACAGCCCCTTCCGGCCTCGTCAAGCCCTGCTTCAATCAGATTTTCGTTATAATATGACCTGAGCAACTCGTGACTTTTAAGCATCTTGTAATTCCAATTGATAATGTTCAGTCTTTTTCAGCTTGCCCACCATATAATAGAACCTTGTAGTGAGCAATCCGGCCGAAATGGTTAAGCCGGCAAAGAGGCCAATCCAGATACCGACGGCATCTTGCTTGAGGTTAAAACCCAGAAAATAGCCTAGTGGCAAAGCTACAACCCAATAGGCAAACATGGTAATCCAGGTAGGAATATTTACATCGGCAATGCCACGCAGAATACCCAGTGCCACTACCTGTATGCCGTCAGATAACTGAAATACGGCTGCTATGAGCATTAACTTACCGGCCAGCACAATTACTTCGGCATCTGATATATACAATTCTACCAGAAAACGGTTCAGCACAATAATAAGCAACATCATGATGGTCATGAAAGTACCCACCAGCAGCAAAGCCACATTGCCAGACATCTTTATCTTTCTGATGCTCCTCAGCCCCCTGCCCTCGCCTACCCTGATAGCCCCGGCTACACCCAACCCAGAGGCCATCATGTATGTGGTTGAGGCTATATTAATGGCAATCTGGTGCGCAGCCAACTGGGTTTCGCCCAACCAGCCCATCATCACCACTGCCAACGAAAAGGCCGCAATCTCAAAGAAAAACTGCAAACCACTGGGTACGCCAATCTTAAAAATCAGCTTCACCAAATCGGCAACCGGCAGCGGGTTATAAATGCTTTTCAGGTAATCTTTAAAAGCGCTTGCCCTGTATAAATACAGTAGCATCACCATAAACATCAGAGCCTTTGTCAGAAGTGTAGAAACTGCCGCTCCGTTAAGCCCCATTTTAGGCAAACCCAGATACCCATTGATTAAAAGTACATTTAATACAAAATTGACAACCAGCCCTATGATGGTAATCATCATGGCAACTTTGGTTTTTGAAAGTCCGTCTGATAATTGTTTGGAAGCAATAAACAAAAACGTGAATATATTAGAAATCAGAATGATGCCCATAAAAGCGGGCGATTTTTCATTGATTTCGGCCGATTGCTGAAATACTTCAAAGAAAGTAATGCACAAAAAACCAACGATACACATAAAAAGACCGAACCATCCGGCCGCCCAAAGGGCTGCCCGAAATAACCGGTTTACCTCTGCGGCATTCTGCTCTGCTTTTGCTTTTGAGATAAGCGGCGCCACAACAGCCAACCCACCCACACCGATAGACGATATAAGAAAAGCTATTGAATTGGCTATACCTGCCACACCCAGACCGATTTTACCCAGATAGTGGCCTACCATGATATTATCGGTTACGCCCATCAGAATAGAACCCAGTTGGGCCACAATGATAGGCAAAGCCAGTAAAACAGTTTTTTTTGCCTCGTCCCGAAAAGCAGGTGATAATAGATTAATACTCATACGATGTTGTGGAAGTTACCCCAAAGAATGGCCACACAACCCGGCTTTATTGCCAGATTAAAACAGTGATTTTAAAAAGACAACACCGCCTCAGTAAAAAAAATTTACTGACTGACGAAAAAAAACATTTTGTTAATCTATTGCAAGGGCTATTTATGCTGAATACAGGAGGCTTGAAAGCATGAACAGGAAAGTTAGTATGCGCGAATACTGTTTAAGCGAAATATACAATTTTATTGAAAAAATTTATACTCATAAAATATTGAATATAAGTATTTTATAGATTTTAATGAATTTTTAAATCTTTAAATCTCACAATATTTATATAGCTTTGCAAATCAATATCAAAACTAAAGAAAATTTATGATTGTAATGGGCGTTGTTTTAGCCTATTTGCTGGGATCTATTCCTACTGCTGTTTGGTACGGAAAAATTTTTCATGGCGTTGACGTCCGTCAACATGGCAGTGGTAATGCCGGGGCAACTAACTCTTTACGCACCTTCGGCCGCAAAGCAGGCATAATCGTACTGCTCATCGATTTTCTCAAAGGTTTTCTGGCAGTAGAAGCAGCCCATCTGCTTTTTCCTGATGCTAATAAATATCTCTTTCTGCTCATGGGTATTTCAGCAGTGGCCGGCCACCTGTTCCCGGTGTTTGCCCAATTCAGAGGCGGCAAAGGAGTAGCCACGGCACTGGGTGTTATTGCTGCTTCGTTTCCTTACACAGTTATCATCTGCCTGGCAGTTTTTCTGCTTATTGTTTTTACTACCAGATACGTTTCTTTAGGCTCCATTCTGAGTGCGCTGTTCTTTCCGATACAGATAGCCTTTAATGTGTGGGGAATAAACCCTGATAAAGACCCCTACTATCTGGCTTTTGGCTGTGTTTTATTTGTGGTTCTGGCCTTTACTCATCGCCACAACATTCAGCGCTTAATGAACGGAACCGAAAATAAGTTCGGCACTAAGAAATAAAAGCGGTTAGCCAAATTCCTTGTATTCTCTGCGGCAATTCTTTTACTTTGTGTAAAAGACAGCAGGCTTTTTGCTTTCTGTTACCATGCAAATAATTATCTGCCTCGCCTTGCAAGGGCGCTTCAACAAAATATTATGAGTACTTACATCAACCAGAACAAAGACCGTTTTCTGAACGAGTTGTTTGATTTCCTGAGGATTCCGTCTGTCAGTGCCGATTCTAAATTTCAACCTGACATGATTCGTGCAGCCGAATACATCAAAGAAAAGTTACAGCAGGCAGGCCTTGATAAAGCCGAGATATGCCCCACAGCCGGGCACCCGGTAGTATATGCCGAAAAAATAGTGGATGCCTCTCTACCCACTATTCTGGTTTACGGACACTACGATGTGCAACCTGCTGACCCTTATGAACTGTGGGATTCGCCACCGTTTGAACCTACCATCAAACAAACAAAGATTCACCCTGAAGGGGCTATTTTTGCCCGCGGATCATGCGATGACAAAGGACAGATTTACATGCACGTAAAAGCCATTGAAATGATGCTGGCCGAAGGGCATCTGCCGTGCAATGTAAAGATTATGTTTGAAGGAGAAGAAGAGGTGGGGTCTGAAAACCTGGGTAATTTTGTAAAAGAGAACAAAGAGAAACTAAAGGCTGATGTGATTCTGATTTCAGATACTTCTATCATCGCTAATGATATACCATCAGTTGAAACAGGTTTACGCGGATTAACCTACATGGAAGTCTCAGTAACCGGCCCTAACCGTGATTTGCATTCGGGTGTTTATGGTGGCGCTGTGGCAAACCCTGTAAATGTATTGTGCCAGATGATTGCCTCTATGCATGACGCCGACGGCAAAATAACAGTTAAGGGTTTTTATGATAAAGTAGTTGAATTGACACCCGATGAACGCGACGCCCTGGAAGCCGCTCCGTTCAGTCTGGAAGAATATAAAGCTGACCTTGATATTGACGAAGTAACCGGCGAAAAGGGTTACACCACTCGTGAGCGTGCGTCTATCCGCCCGACACTGGATGTAAACGGTATCTGGGGAGGTTATACTGGCGAAGGCTCAAAAACGGTTTTACCATCAAAGGCGTTTGCCAAAATATCAATGCGTTTAGTGCCTGACCAGGACTGGGAAGAAATAGCCGAATTGTTCGATGCACATTTCAGAGGCATTGCACCGCCTACTGTAAAGGTAACAGTTACCCGCCACCACGGAGGGCAACCTTATGTTACCCCTACCGAATCGGCCGGATATAAAGCAGCCATGCTGGCTATGGAAGAAGCCTTTGGCAAAAAACCTGTGCCTACCCGTGGCGGAGGCAGCATACCGATTGTTTCTCTGTTCGAAAAAGAACTGGGATTAAAATCTATCTTGTTTGGCTTCGGGCTTGACTCTGACGCGCTGCATTCGCCTAATGAGCATTATGGTTTAGTCAACTTCTACAAGGGCATAGAAACTATTCCTTTGTTTTATAAGCATTATGCTGAATTAATGAAATAACTATCTACGCAATCAGAAAGTCCTCTACATCCAAGAGGGCTTTCTGCTGTTTATATCCCATCTTATCGCTGCCTGGCACAAAGTTTATTATCGGTTGAATCGCAATCAATTAATTTTATTGTAAACTTTGTAGTATGTTTTACTGATTCTCCTTCAACCTATGAAAACTCTCCTTTTCTGTGTGCTTTCAATACAGTTATGTTTTGCGCAAGCCCCAAATTTTATACCTCAAATTATCGATAATCAGGTAAGTATCGGTTATGGACTGGCCATAGGTGATGTAGACGGCGACAAACGACCCGATATATTATTGGCTGACCAGAAACAGTTTGTATGGTATAGAAACGGCGACTGGAAACGCTTTGTGATGATTGAAAACCTGACAGCCCGAGATAATGTATGCATAGCCGCGCGAGACATAGACGGTGATGGCAAAGTAGAAGTAGCAGTTGGCGCCAACTGGAATCCGGCCGAGACGAACGACCCCATAAAATCAGGTTCGGTGCATTATCTGATTCGTCCTGCTGACCCTACACAAAAATGGGAAGCGGTAGAACTGCCTCATGAGGTAACGATTCACCGTATGAAATGAGTAAAGGCCAAAAACAAATATCAACTGGTGGTGGCACCCCTGCACGGCCTGGGTAACCGCAATGGCGAAGGTGCCGGTGTGAAAATATGGGCTTATGAAGTACCAAAGAATGTAAAGTCGGAATGGAAGCGCAATTTGATTGATTCAACCATGCACCTGACCCATAATTTTGAAGTGACAGAAGAGAATACCACCACATACCTTACCATCGGAGGCAAGGAAGGGCTTCGCACCTATCAGTACACCAACAAATGGGAGAAAGCGGGTAAAGAACACAAAAACATGATGATTGGTGAACTGAAATATGCAGAAGTAAACAAAAATGGCTATTTTGCAACCGTTCAGCCCATGCATGGCAATAAGCTGGTTTGGGTAGGCGATAACCGTGAGCCTCAAGTGCTGACCGAAAACCTGAATCAGGGGCATGCACTGGCACTGGCCGATTTCCTGAACCTGGGCAGGCCGCAAATAGCCGTAGGCTGGCGTGAACCAAATAAGGATAAAAAGGTAGGTATTCAATTCTATATACCTGATGCCACTTTTACCCAATGGACTGAACACATTATTGACGACAACACAATGGCCTGCGAGGACATGCAGTGTGCGGATATGGACGGCGACGGCCGTTTGGATATTATTGCCGCAGGGAGAGCGAGTAAGAACCTGATAATATATTGGAATAAATAGGTGCATTGCTGTTTTATAAGCTCTGGCGCATCTAAATTAAAACTTTTAAAAACACTACGAATAGCAGAATATGTCTCTTGGCTTAGAAAAACTGGCAACAGAATCGAGTTCGCATTACGATAATCTTGAAAAGATGTCGGTGCATGAACTGCTCATCAATATTAATAAAGAAGATAAAACGGTACCCGATGCCGTAGAAAAGTGCATTCCGCAGATAGAAGCATTGGTTAGCCAGATAGTACCACGCATGAAAACCGGGGGCAGGATTTTCTACATCGGCGCCGGAACGAGCGGCCGTTTGGGTATTGTAGATGCCTCTGAGTGCCCCCCTACTTTCGGGGTGCCGCACGGCATGGTGGTAGGAATTATGGCCGGTGGAGACAAGGCTATCAGAAAAGCCGTTGAAAATGCCGAAGATGATATTGAACAGGCATGGATAGACCTGGCGAAATATAAAATAAACGATAAAGATACTCTCATTGGCATTGCAGCATCAGGTAGAACGCCGTATGTAGTAGGTGGCTTAAAAACTGCCCGCCAGCACGGTATCCTGACAGGCTGTGTGGTTTGCAATGCCGGAAGCGCCGTAGCAGCCGAGGCAGAATATCCGGTTGAAGCCGTAGTAGGCCCTGAATTTGTAACAGGCAGTACGCGTATGAAAGCAGGCACGGCACAGAAGCTTGTGCTGAACATGATTTCAACGGCAGTAATGATTCAGTTAGGCAGGGTACGTGGCAACAAAATGGTAGATATGCAACTTACCAACCTGAAACTGATTGAACGTGCCACCCGAATGGTTATGCAAGAGCTGAAAATCCCTCATGAAGAGGCTCACGCATTGGTACTACAACACGGCAGCGTAAGAAAAGCAGTAGATTATTACAAGCAATCCTTATAATCACTCATTCACTAAATCACTCATTCACTCAATAGTTATTCACTAATTACAAATGTGGGATTGGTTCTCGATAGACTGGCTTAAATGGGAAACCCTGCGTTCGTTCGTATGGGCTGAGCGGGTGTATCTGTATTGCATTGCGGGCATCCCGTTTTTGTTTTTGTTGCGCTGGCTGTTTTACAACCGCGGCCAACAGAAACTTGGTTTATCGTTGAGCAACCCTCAGCTAAAACCCAGCTTAATTAGTTATTTACGGTTCCTGCCGCCACTTTTTTTTGTCCTGGGCATTGCCTTTGTTTTGTTATCACTGGCGCGTCCGCAACGTGTACGAGAAAGCAAAGAACAGTTTTCAGAAGGTATTGATATTATGCTGGCGATGGATATATCAGAGTCTATGCTTGAAAAAGACCTGAGCCCAAACCGCCTCGATGCCGCCAAAAATGTGGCCCGGGAGTTTGTTAAAGGCCGTTTTCAGGACCGTATCGGGCTGGTTATTTTTGCTGCCGATTCTTACTCCATCTGTCCGCTCACGACCGACTACGATATGCTGAACGAGTATCTGGATGAGATAAACAGTAACATGATAAAAACCTCGGGTACAGCCATTGGCAGCGCTCTGGCTACCTGTATCAACCGCCTGCGCGAAGTGCCGGGCAGCAGTAAAGTAGCCATCATATTAAGTGACGGCGATAATACCGCAGGAACGTTAGACCCGCTTACGGCTGCTGATTTAGCCAAATCGTTCGGTATAAAGGTGTACACCATTCTGGTGGGAAAAGACAGCCAGAATGTAAAAGTAGATGAAAGCACCCTTAAGAAAATTGCCCGGCAGGGTAACGGACAGTTTTTTACAGCCACCGACAACCAGACGCTACAGAATATTTTTGCACAGATTAACCGACTTGAAAAAGTAAAAATCAAAGACAGCATCTACCGCGACGTTGAGGACTTTTACTACATCTATCTCAACTGGGCAGTAGTATTTCTACTCACCGCCTTTTTCTTTAAAAATACCTTTGTAGGGAATATATTGGAGGATTGAGGGGGAGTTGGTTATTTTGTGGGTAACAAATCTGCTAATTCTTTAATTTTTGAAAAAACCTGGTCTGATAGCTTTTTATCATCTATTGTCTCTCTTTGCTTTTCTTCTTTAGTATCTTTGATTTGAGCGATTCCGAAAAAATTCCTTTCTGTTTTTATAAAATCTGTTATTAAAGACCTCATATAATCTTTTGTTCCTATTTCTTCGTCATCAATAGCTATGGATAAAGCGAATATCTTTAAATCAAGATTTGTTTTTTCATTATTCCAATACTTTATTTCTTCCTGTTGCTTTCGGTATTGACTAAAAAAGAAAAATGCAAACGCCTCAATTAATATTGAAATTGTGGCTCTAGGAATAATTTCAATAAGTTCTATTTTGTGCACTTGAATAGTTTGATATAAGACATAAATTGCAAATGCTGACGCCACAACACCAATTACTATATTTCCATAAGCATTATTCTGTATTCTATTTATTTCTCTACGAATGCGGAGACTTGTAGAGTCATAAAATTCTGATACTGAACTTATTTCTGTACCTCTTAATGATTTTGAATTATCTCCCTTAACTGTTTGTACTAACTTATTGAGTGCACTAATTTTATCTTCTATCAAATTATTCGCTTCTTCCACGTCTCCACTTTCAAGGCTCTTTTGTAAATCCTTATCAATATTTAATTTTAAAGTATTAAGAATTGCGTCTAAATATTCCCGCTTTTTATCGAATAGGCGTTTTTCATCAGACAGAGTAATTTCATTAGTATTTTTACTATTTAATCTAAATAACAATACCAGAGTTACACTTGTGTAAACTATAAAAATACTGAACTCAAGGTTATATATATTACCAATGTATTTATCTGATTTAATTGTAATAATTAAAACTGCAAGAGTAATAACTAAGAAAAAAATCAAACTATTTCTTTTAAAATAATCAAATAGTATTTTCATTTAGAGGATTCTTTTAAACCAATTTTAACGTACTTATACCACACCTTTGTTTAGTATAACTAATTAAATTCTAACAAAGAAAAGAAAATTCACCAATTAGGTTTATCATAAATTATTTTACGGCACTAGAAAAGTAATAAAATTCAAATAATCTATAAATTGTTTTTATAATACATAAAATAATCGTTACTAAATGCTTACTTTGAATATTTCTTTAATCTTTTTTTTTATTTCCCTTCCTCCGCCCCAAAATCCCTTTAATCACCTTCTCATAAGCGGCTGCATATTTCATCATGCCTATATCAGTTGGATGGGTGCCGTCTACGGTTGAGGCAGCATCGAAGCCTATTTCTTTTGCCGTGAGCAGGTAAATATGCTTTACGCCCTCTTTTTTCATGGCGGTAAAGGTTTTATTCATTACCTCACTGCTCCATTTGTATCGGTTAAAAAAGGTGGTATCCACTCCCACTTCCGGCACACCACAGCTGTGTTCTACCAAAAGAATCGGCACATCCGGATGTTTGGCCTGCAGGCTTTTTACTGAAGTGCGTATCCGGTTTTCTATCTCTCCACCGGAATACACTTTTTTATCAACCAGATTGGGCTGGCAATCAAGTACAAATAGACGGGCATTGGTTTCATTCAATAGGTCGATAACAGGTGGCTCTAACCGGCCATTGCCCGAGAACCCCAGATTAACAATTGGCAAATTAAGTTTGCGCCCCAGTATATTTGTCCATGCCAGACCGGGTCTGCTGGCGCAGGCGCCCTGCATAATAGAGGTGCCATACATTACCAGAGCTGGTTCTTTATTCACCTCAATAGGGGTAAATGATTTTCCATCAGGCACACCTACCTGCATCCATTTCGGGATATTATACAAAGGCAAATACAGGCGAAACTCCTTGAAAGGTACAGTGCTTATAACATTGGTAAACTTATAATGAACGGTATCACCAAAGCTATAAGCGCCCCGAATCCATTGCCAGTTATTGTTGGCATCCAAGCCATACAAATCAACCCCGCTAACGCCGGTGGCAGGCATGTGGTCCATGCTTTTGCTCTTTGTTACCTGGTACCGAACCGTTATTTCAGTTGCATTGGTAGTGAATTTGATGTATTCACCGGCCGTATTTTGCCCTAGCGACCACACGGCGTCTCGTACCGTTTTTTCTGCCTTCGCAGGCAGTCGGTCATAAGGTCTCACCAAATTGGTATGCCAAGCCCTCCCCTCAATAACCGGATAAGTAGCCTGGGCAGGATTCCACCATTTGATGGGCTGCGCTAATGAGGAAAAACTAATCAGCAACAACGAAAAGCAAAGACTGAGAATATGTTTCATAGTGGTATCGGTATTGAATAAGATAAACTACTCATTTAATAAACTTTTTGCCTGTGCAACCGTTGCTTCTGCACTTGCTGTCTCTAAATGCTTAATTTCAAATGTTTTTAGTGCGGCTTCCAGTTTATTAAGCTTGGCTGTTTGCTGTTTACTTTGGTATTCTTTTCGTAGTAATTGAATCTTCTCAAAATCCTGAATGCCCTCAATTATTTTCTCGAAACGGATAGATGACAGCGCACCCGGATACACCTGAAAGGTATCACCGGCAGGCCAGGCCGTAAAACGGCTGTCGGTCAAAGGCGCTTTGGGCCAACTGTTAAACGCCCAGCGCAAATAGCCATCCATGCCCGTGGCAGCGGTGTACCACCCCATCCAGACCATTTCGTCAGGTGGAGAGAATGTAAAAGCGTTCGGGTATTTCTCTGCACAGCAGGTGTACCATGTACTTATTTTGTTTTGTTGTTTTCTGCTTTGCAGAACATCATCTGGGTACTTCCATCTGGATGCCACACAGTAATCAAAAATATCTTTTTCAATTTCAGGGTGGAAATCTCCTGCCAAAGATACCTTCCAGCCTGTATCGATGCTTTTCAGTAATTTAATAACCGCTTGCATGGCAGGCATGGGGCGTTCGTCCATGGCTATGGTGGTTATCTCAAACCAGCCTTTTTGTTTCAGGTGCGCAGTAAAATCTGTCAGCATTGTTCTCCAGAAATCATTATATGCCGGGGTGCCAATGGCCTGCGTGAACACGACTTCTTTCCCTTCGGCTTCATCGTAATAAGTAAAAGCAATTTTCCAAGGCACCATGCTGTAGCAGTTAATCTGCTTCTTTATACCGCAGCTCATTACAAAAGCCACGTACTTATCAAACAGTGAGTAATCATAGACCCATTCGCCGTTTTTCTTTTTAGTCCATTTAATCAGACTCGGGAAATCATCATAAGTCTGGTGCCCCCAGGGCTCATTCACAATGCTGGTAGTGATGATTTTCTGTCCGGCATCAGCCAGCATGGTATAATACTTTCGCATCATGGCAAAGTGTGCCTCGCTCCACGGTTGCAATTGATGCACACGGGCAATGGCAAAAGGATGTTGCCAGAAATCAAGTCGGTAACTCCATTCCGATGGCGGTGGCAGCGTTTTATCTACCACATTCAGGTTAACATTAAGCGTATACTTCTTATCTGCCGTTACCGTAACTGTCCCTGAATATATGCCCGGCTGGCAATCGGCCGGAACTTTAATACTGAGCCATACAGGTTGCGTAGTATTTTTCTTCACCTGAATACTCTTGAGGTCTACATTGATAATATCAGCTACTTTAGATGAATCGAAGTTCTGAGGTTTCCGGTATCCGCAGCCGTCTCTGAACTCGTCAGTCATTACATATTGCACAAATCCGGTTGAAATAGCGCTCTTTTTTATCAGGCTTCCGCTGCTGCCTTTTAAGTCGCTTACACTAACTGTTACATTATTTACCTCTGTTTTTGCCCATACCAAAAGTTGGGTATGAACTTTTTCTCCTTTCCAGGCGCTTGCTGTCCATATAGAATTTTGTTGAATTGCCGGAGGCAACTCCTGAGCAAAGCGCTTGCTAGCTGAGGCAAAACTTACGTTGACACTTTTATTTACTTTTGCCCATTGTGCTGATAATTGAGCGGGAGTAACATCTGGCTTTTTTTGAAGAGCGAGGCTTACATCTTGTGCGAAAGAAAAGTTGGTGAACAAACAACATGCCCACAGAAGCAGATTTTTCATGCGTAGGTATTTCAAGGTTTATCTGGTTGAATAGAGGATTTAAATCTATTTCAAATTAAACAAAAATATTGAAGAGTTTTTATCGCTTTTGAAGAAGATTCGGCAGTGCTTGGCAAGCGTATGATTTCTAAATGCAAAATGACGACAGAAAAACAGAAAACATTTTCAAAATGCTTAACTTTACTTCACCTAAAACATTCAACCTCATGAAAAAACTAACCTTTGCTATCGTCCTGCTGGCGTTTTTCAGTTCATTCAGTTTCAAAGAACTTTCGTGGGTGGCTATCGGCGACTCAATCACCTATCTGAACGACCATCAGAAAGAAACCGATATCCGCATTACAAAAGGGTATATGACCTTAGTGGTTGAAAGATTACCACACATTAAGTATGTTAATCAGGGCCATAACGGCTGGACATCGGGCGGAATTGCCAACTCCATTGAGAAGCTCAACCTAACTAAAGCCGATGTTTATTCTATTTTTCTGGGCACGAACGACTGGTGGCAAGGCAGACCACTGGGCCAACTGACTGATTATAAAAATAACACCGGCAATAATACTGTTTACGGCTCGTTCAGAATCATTGTCGATAAGCTACGCAGCCTCAATCCTGCCGCGCCGATTATTCTGATAACACCCATGCAGCGGGTAGATTTTGTGTATCTTTTCAATTTCAAGAACAATGCCTACGGCTCTTACAAGCCCAAGAACGGACAAACGCTTGAGTCATTCGCCATGGCTATTGATTCAATAGGCAAATATGAGAAATTCCCGGTAGTTGATTTGTATCATACCAAAGGCTTGGAAATGGAAAATCTGGTAAAATTTAAACGCCTTAAAAATCCGCAGACAGGCGCCTACACCAACTATCGTTTTCCGGATTTCATCAATATCCCGTTCAACCCTGAAACCGATGAATACCCGTATCCGGTAACATCTATAGATATGACCTACGATGGCTTGCATCCTTCCGACAAAGGTTATGAACTGATAGCCAAGCCGCTGATAAAGATTATGAAGAGATATTAGATTGTGGGGCATATAACAGATACAAGTTATTGAAAATGCAGCAGATTTAAAGGCAATAGCTCAGGATTTCCCAGCACCATCCTAAAACGCAGCCATTGCCCGTATGCCGTTGAGGCTTTTCAGTTGTAATTGGTTTGGCATTGGGGTGGTGCAGGGAAAGTGCAATAATATTAGTCGGTTACTTCAAAAAACTTCTCATAACGATTCCATTGATGAACAGAATAATAATCGTTTCCATTACGGGCATCAAATTTTTCAGACAATTTAAAAACTTCCTCTTTTAGCTTCAATATCACTTCTTCAATTTGGTAAATACCGCTTTGTTCGTATAAATATTCATTGGGCCCAAAGGCAAGTTCAATGGTCTTAATCTTTGGTCTACTTTTTTTCAGTTGGTTAAAAAAATGATAGCAAGCCAATAAAAAACTATGAATAGATTTTGGTGTCAGATTATCTCTGACCTGCATAGTAAAAATAGCATTGATGTATTTTAAACCAATTGAAAACTTTTTGAATTTTGCCCAATAATAAATCTCGTCTATATAATTATGATCTTCTTTTTTTGTAGCCAACCTCATTGCTTTTATATAATTCTCTTTGGCTTTTTCGGCATCATTTAATGATGTATATAAAAAACACAGTGCTTCATAAGTTGCTCTTGGAACAGCTTCGCACGATAAATTATTCTTGAAAATTATTTCAGATACTTTAATCGCTTCTTCATGCTTTCCTATCGAAATCAGGAACGAAACATCAGCGCTATACATACATGCCTTACAATCACTCAAATTTTCTCTGCTACGTTCCCTGTACTCATATTTTCTATATTCAGTAAAAAGTTCTTTGGCTTTTTCTAGATACCCTAAAGAACTATAAACTTTTCTCTTAAAATCTAATACAGCTTTTTGGTTTCCTGAGTCATAGGCCAAAAAGCGACGTTCCATATCGGTCAAAGCTTCTTCAATTTTCGAAAATGGAATTTCAGGAAAATCAGGTAATGACCTAATGGTAGATTTATATAGCCACAAGATTGTTTTTCTATTTTGATAAACGAGATTATCCACACCTTGATTCTGGTCTAATTTAGCCAACAACCATATATTCTGTATCAAAGCTTCTTTATAAAAGCCTCTTTTCTGTAAGTTGTCTGTATAATATATGCGTGCTAACGCCTGTTTATTCAGATCATGATGTGCATCGGCAATTTTTATTGCTTTTTCAATGGGAATAATCTTTTCTGAAGGTGTATTTGCCCAACGATATTGTTCAAAAAGGTCTTCTATCTCTTGTTGATAATCTGCCATTATTTCTAAACCGTCTTTTCGATTAATTCATATAATTTATTATTTAAAACTTCTACCTCTTTTGAGTTGAGAGGGTGATGACCCAGCAAAAGAGAATTGACATAAATTAATTCAACAATTGAATAAATAACATCCCGGTGTGTGGATTTAATTAGTTTCTTGATAAGCTTATTCTCATAATTGAAGCAAATCACTGAGAAATTTATGGATGATGTTTGCGAAAATGTATCTAAAATACCTCCCCAAAGATTATCTGAGATAGAAGAAACCTGGTCTATGGTTCGTTGGAAACCAACACTTTCTGACATATAATAGAGCGACGGCAATGCAGCAGGTGAAAAACGCTTAATATCAGGCTTACACCTGAACTTTTCCAATGCAATGGTTGCTACTTCTAACAAAAGCTCACATTCTTCTGATTCTGACGCATTCAGATTACCAAATGATTTAAAAAAACTACCAATATCTACTTTTATAATAGGTTTTTCATACCCCTTGTTTTGAAGTTTTATGAGCAGTTCATAATCATACCCATAAAACGAATTGATTATAGTAATATCTTTTGAGTGCGAAATTTGTGAAACTTTTCTGAACTCATCTAAGTCATGAATGTAATTAATTACATCTTCCTTAATATCGTTCAATTTCCTTGGCCCCTTGTTTGTGGAAAATGAAATTTCATTAATGATTAAATCAAAAAACTCATCGTCTTCAAGAGCAACCATTTTAAAGGTCTCTGAATGAATTTCAAATATTCTGGCTAGTTTATCCGGATTTTCAAGTGCTAAATCTTTAAAATATCGTTTGATAGTTTTTCCTAATTCAAATCGGGTTGATTCCAGATTTTTATCTTCGTACAAACTCTCTCTCGATGCTGTAGGACGGAGGTTCGTAACATTTAAAACGGCTTTGAAAAAAAAGGCCCATCGTGGTAGAATGCTCTCAATCTCATCTGATAAAAGCATATTTTTCAGAAAAACCTTATGCCGGTTACGATTGCTCGGACTAACAGCCATCGGGAGTAAGTACATAATCCCTTTTACATTAGGTAGATTGATTTCAACGTATTCTTTGAATTTAAGGTGAAAGGTCTCCCTTCCATACTCTATATAAGCTGCTCTTTTAGTGCCTGAATTGCTATATTTAGTTTCCCAAACTGGTTGAATACGATTGACCAGTTCTGAAGATGATTCGTTACTTTTAAAATAAATAGGGAATGGTAGAATCTCACCATACTTTTTTAATAAAGAAGAAATTTCGTGCTCTGTAAATAAGTATTCATATCCTTTTTTTGCCGATAAAAATACCTTTGTACCAATTTCCATTTCGATATCCAACTCTGACACTTCATAAGTTCCATCTATTCTACCTACCCACTTTATTGGTTTATTTCCCTCTGATTTTGTAATTATAACAATGTTTTCAGAAACCATAAAGCAAGACAAAAGCCCTATTCCAAACTGGCCAATGAATGTATCGCGGCTTTCGGTAAAATAGCCTCGCTTGGTACTAGACCCAATACTTGACAAAAAATTATTGACTTCATCTAGTGTTAATCCAATACCATTGTCTTCGAAAATCAATTCGTAATGATTTTCATGCTCATATAATTCAACATGAATAGACGGCGTACTGTCAAATTCTTTAAATTTTCTTGCTGTGATGGCATCGGTAGCATTTTGCAGAAGTTCACGGATAAATACGTGTTCACTACTATAGAGGTGATTGGACAGAACATCCAAAACACCTTCAAGATTAACTTGAAAGGCCTTTTTCATTCAGAATACTTATTATTGGGTTGTGATTTTTTCTAGTCTACAAGAAGATTTAATAGGTTGTTGGTTTTATACCAAATGGATGTGGCCTATCGAAATCTTTTTTAGTCAGAATATATTAGCTAATAGTCAAAACAAATAAAACTAAAAAAACCCTGACCAGCTAATAATTTTGCTAATCAGGGCTTTCTTTTTTGTAGCGGGAACAGGACTCGAACCTGTGACCTTTGGGTTATGAGCCCAAAAACAATCGGTCTTTATTGGTTTCTATTGTATTATAAATATCTTATTATTAGCCATTTACAAAATTTAAAATCTTATAGAATTTAAGGAAAAACACAAAATGTTGTACCTATGTTGTACCAAATTTTTATTATCTTTGTTTCAACGCAAAAATAAAGACAATAATTTTCTCTATGGCATCGTCTATAAAAGCTGTTCTTCGCAAAAAGAAAAACATTGATGACACCTATCCTCTTACGATACGAATAACAACAGATCGTAAGACAACTTTTATTTACTTAGGATATAATATACTCGAAAAAGATTGGGACATAGTCGGCCAAAAGGTACGGAAATCGCATCCCAATTCGGTACGCTTGAATAATTTGATTCAACAGAAAAAAGCCGAAGCAAGTGATGTTCTTTTAGACCTGCAAAACAAGTCAGAAACCGTAACCCTAAATGATATAAAACAAAATTTAAAACCATCAGGAGGGAAATCTTTCTTTGACCAGGCGAATGAATTTATTGCCAATATGAAGAAAGCGGGTAAATACAATCGTGAAATGCCTGAACAATCCAGAATAAACAGCTTTAAGAAATTCCTGAAAGAAAAAGATATTACTTTTGATGAAATTACAGTTCCATTACTAAAAAGATATAGAGCCTATTTAAAAGGTGAGTCTAAGCTAAAAGAAAGGTCAATAGTTAACAACCTGATGATTATACGGACAATCTTTAATCAAGCTATTGCAAGTGGAATTATTGATAAAACGAATTATCCATTCGGTAAAAATAAAATACAAATTAAAATACCAGACTCTCTAAAAATTGGGCTTACCTCCGAAGAAGTAAAGCTGATAGAAAACTTAGACCTTAGTAGTAAGCCAAACCTAAATCATGCCAGAAATTTGTGGTTATTCTCTTTTTATTTCGCGGGTATCAGACTTGGCGATTTACTGCAAATCAAATGGACAGACTTTCAAAATGACCGTCTTTTCTACTCAATGGATAAAAACTTGAAACCTGGTTCTTTAAAGGTTCCGGAAAAAGTTTTCAAAATTCTGGACCAATACCGCAATCATGAGTACAAAAACGATTTAATTTTCCCAGAGTTGAAAGTGTTGAATGACCTAAACGACAGCTATCATGTTCAAAGGAAAACATCTTATGCAGATAAAAATATCAATGAATCTTTAGAAAAGATCGCAAAAGAAATTGGATTGACAAAGCCATTAACAATGCATATTTCCCGACATACTTTTGGCAATATTTCAGGTGGAAAAATTGATATAAAAATTCTACAAAAATTATATCGTCACACAGATTTAAGAACCACAATCGGGTATCAGGCGAACTTTATCCACCAAAATGAAGATGATGCTTTGGATTCTGTTATTGGTGCTTAGGGTCTATACCTATCTAAAATTCCTGTCGATAAGAAATTTGGGAAGATGCTCCAGGTATAATATTCGTTGATTCAATTTAACTTTAAAAATCGCTGATAGACTTTCAAAACTTTACTTCCAGTCCATCCTTTCTCTTTCTCGGGATAACAACATCCACGTCTATAAGTATTTAAAGTTCGTGCAATCTTTTTAAAATTTTAAAAAGATTGTCTGCTAAATCTTATTTGAATGATACGTGTTCCATGGACATGGCGAGACGTTCTTAGTGACTAATCTTTTTTTTTAAAAATTCAGAACCTTACAAGCTGAGGGTCTGGGTTCAAATCTCTCAACTACCAGACTGATAATTAAGCAATTATGAGGTTTCCTTGTAAGTTCTTTTTTTGTAAACCGAATTTTATAGTGTATTTAATTTGATCTGGATAAAACTGAAAAGTGATCCTTAAATCTCTTCCAAGGCTCATAACTTTAACAATAAAAAGATAATTACTCATTTGCTGTTCCCCTATACAAAGCGAGTATACCTTAGTACGAATATATATATATATAGTTGAGATTTTATACTTGATAAATGACAAATATGGTATATTTACTCACTTTCAGCATATTCTTAATATCACTGAACTACTATCATGCGTATACCTACCAGAATGCGTATTTCATTTGCTTTTTCTACAAAAGGACGAATGCGGAAATATCCTGATGCTCTGAAGTATCCTACTAGTGCATCAAAGAAATAGATATTTCGATGTTTGAATATGCCCTCTATTTTAGTAAGAAGTGTATTTTCGTTTGTAAAAAATTTAGTCGACATCATTTATCTTTTTTTAAATCAGCTGGTACTTGCTTAAATTCTAAATGCAATAAAGTTAGGAGATGCAAGTAAAAAAAAATTATAATCAATTATACTATACTCAAAATCTTAATCGCGCTTTCTTCAATTTTTTCTACGGGACATTGGCAAATATAAATAAAAAGAATCATCTGAATTAAGAACAGTAAAAAATATAAAGAAAATTGGAAAAGCACTCTTCTGAATAACCCAATAATCAGGTTTACTCTGTACACTCCTATCCATCTACTAGCAAAAATAAATATTGCTTTTACCCTAAAAGCCTATCATTATAATCATCCAATATATTTACTGGTAATCCTTTCAAATATATCTCGGTGGTTTTTATGCTTGAATGCCCAAGCATTGAGCTGATAGCTGTTAAAGGAATATCAAGAAGCATTACTTGTGTGGCAAATGAGTGACGGCTAACATAGCTTGTTAGATTTGAATCAATCCCACACAAAGTTGCAAGTGTCTTTAGTTTTTTGTTGTACCTTCTCCTTGACCATTGAATTTCCTTGTCTCGAAAAGCAGCTTCCTCTCTCTTTAAAATTGGAAATACAAATTTTGAATCAGCATTTTGTTCAATATAGTTTGTTAGTATTTTTTCCAGCGAAGGAGTTATATTTATATCATATATTTTTGCTGTTTTCCGGCGACGATATTTGATACGTCCATTCTTAATACCGCTTTTTTTCCAAGTAAGCCATATAAGCAAAATTTATTCTTACATCACATAATTTGCATGAAAATAATTCTGCGTATGACGCATAGGACAATTGGTTAGAAATCAACTTCTATAAACTTCTCTAATAAATAACTTTTTTGGGCACCTCTATTTGTTGACGAACTCTTTAATTCAGTTATCAGAGGACAATCCCTGCTACTCGATTAAACTCAATTCAAGACAGGTACCGTTAAATAACTTTACACCGAAAAATAAGGCAAAGTTCTTGTAGTGTAATATTTAATTTATACATTAGCACAAGTAAATAATTCATAATCTCTTTAATAGCCAGAAGGGTCTGATTCATTTACTAATTAAATGCTGGTACTAAAATCTCCCTAGTGTTTTTTTACCTCTGCATACCAATGCCGTGATGGTATGTTATCTATTTGCAAACTGTATCTATAACAATCAAACGCAAGTCCTGAATGGAAACCATTCAGTATTAAAAATTTAATTTGCTCTTTTGCTATAGGCAGAAGAATTATTGATTTAAACCTAACTCCATTAAAAAATCATTTAATGGCGATGACAAAATTTTAAATGAAGTCATTGTTATGGAAATACTATGTCTTTTCTAAAATATAATTTTTACAATATTACATTATATTTTTCAGACAAACACATAAGTGTAACGACCAGTAGCAATGTTTGGATCATTTTAAAGTGGAGTATTCAATCATGAAAATGCGGCTTACAAGGGCCCGTATTGATAAAATTTAACGATGATGCATCTGAAAGTATTTTTTCTTTTTCTAATCTCTTTGCTAATGAGTTCCGGAGATGTCTTTGCTCAAACAAAGAAGATTTTCATTTCTGGAAATGTAACAAACGAGCATGGAAAAAGTCTCTCAAGCATTGAAATTTTTGTTTATAAAATGCCTGACACCGTATCAGTATTACGAGGACAATACACAGATTCTACTGGTAAATTCAACATTTATTTATCTGAATACGGCGATTACATATTGGGATTCAGACAGTTTAGCGATACAAACCAAACTTTTACAGGGTTAATAGCACTATCAGAAACGAAAAGTAGCCATGAAATCAAGGATTTCATTATTTCAGAAACCGCAACAATGCTAGGCGAAATTTCGATAAAAGCCAAAAAACCATTGATTCAACATGAACTGGACAAAGTAATTATCAACGTAGAAGGTAATTATCTGGCTAAAGGTAAAAGCCTGGACAACATTTTAAAACTTGCACCAGGCGTTGTGATAGACTCTAAAGGGACTGTGAGTATCAACGGGAACGCTAATATTACATTCCTGATTAATGGCAGAACCATGAAATTAAGTGGCGAAGCACTTAATGCCTTTTTGAAAACACATTTATCAGAAAATATATCATCACTGGAGATTATGACAAACCCATCAGCAAAATATGACGCTGAAGGTACCGCGGCCATCATTCGTATAGTACCTAAAAGAAATAATCAGCAGGGCACCAAAATTACCAATTTTGCTTCTTATGGTTATTCAGGTGTGCATACAGGTGTGTATAGTCCTCAAATTTCTCATAAGAGAAAGAACACCATCATAGAAGCCAATATTACCCTTATAAATGACCCCAAATTAGATGTGTATGAAATAGAAAGAAAATTCAAATCGAATAATAACCGGATATTTCAGAATACAGAAGAGCTAAGAACTGACAGGCTGGTATCATATCAGTTGGATTATTTCAATACCCTTCGTAACAATCAGGAAATAGGGGCTGTGTGGTCTGGTTTCAAAAATTTTAATAAAAGTAATACAGACATAAACAATACATTAATCAGCACTGCAGGTGGAGACTCATTCGGAAAAAACAAAAAGAGTATCCATACTAATGAAGATAATCTGGGCGCTTTTTATCTGAAAAGGCTCGACAGCCTGGGTAGCAATGTAGATGTAAAGGCCAACTACTGGTTTTCAGCAGATAAAGGAAATTTTGATAACTATTCGGTAACAAAATCCACTAAGGATACCCTGGATAATCTTATCTATAAAACCAGTAATAATTCAAAGATATTTACATTGCAGATGGACATTCTTAAAAACAAAAGCAACGGCAGTTACCTTGAGTACGGTGGAAAATTCAGCAATGTAAATACTATTTATGATTTAAATTATCAGAAATTAGTAAGTAATCTGGGAGATAATATTTTTGGAGGAAAGTTTGACTACCAGGAAGAAGTGTATGCTGCCTATTTTAACAAACACTTGCCCAAATACAAAAGATGGGAACTGATGGGAGGGCTAAGGTTTGAAAGCAGCAGGTCAAATGCCTTCTATAAAACATCGTACGTCTTGAAGTACAACAGTTTTTTTCCAAGCTTATTTGTTAAATATGCTTTAGATTCTGCGGAAAACAATGTCCTGAATTTTTCGTATTCAAGACGAATATCCAGGCCTAAATATCATCAGTTAAGTCCCGTTCCAAACTATCTCAATGCTTATGCATATTCGGTAGGCAATCCGTTTTTGAAGCCTGAATTTGTAAACAGAGTAGAAAGCAAGTATATCTATAAAAACAATTACTCGCTGACACTGGCTTACGAAAAATACAACAATGTTTTCACATCAATAGCCTATCAGAATCCGGACAACTCGTCATTTGTTTCTACTACCGAAAACCTGTCGCAACGTTCAAATCTTGAATTGACCCTCAGTATTCCTGTCAATTATAAGATTTTATCAATAAATACTTACGCTGGTTTAAGCTATAATCAATTTAAAGGGCCAATAGGAAATGGGATGCTTTTACGGCAGTCAGCGTTCTCGATACTTATTAATATTTCAGGCGCCCTATCTTTGCCTAAAGGCTATAATCTGGAGTTTAACGGCATGTACATAAGCCCCAACACAACAGGCCAAACAATGATTTTGAGGCGCAACGATTTATCATTGGGCATTAGTAAAACATTTAAAGAGCGAACCTACGTCAAACTGTCCATTGAAGACCCTTTTTACTTTAATTGGGAGCGGGTCAGAATAAATACCGACGAGCAGGAAACATTTAGCCTGAACCGCTGGAACTCCCGGAAAGTAACATTGACATTAGTTCATTCAATAAGCAGAGGTATGGATTATAACAAAAGACGCGCTCCGAAAAGCAACAGTCAAGAAACATATCGGACCTCCAAATAACAATTCTGTCAGAATAGCCTTGTTCATGCTGATGAATCGAACAGTCTTAATGGCCATTTAATTATGATTCTTTATTAGGTGCACATATAGAGTTTACGGGTATGCTGAAAACCGTTTATAGAGTAGGCACAATATTCAACATTTATAACAATGAAAAAATTATTGGAGAAATTGACTTCAGTTGACAATTATCAATTAGTTGACCTTAACAAGGCGAGAGGGGTATTTGGTGGATACTCAGTATCGCATGATACTTCCGTTTCAAATGACTCGTCAAATGACCATGACTCATCAACTAGTAATGATAAGTCAAATAATAACGATTGAGGCTTGAATGAAGGGAGGGAGAACTCCTCCCCTCATTTTAAGTTGTTTCGTTTGGCCATTTTGTTTAGGAAACTGAGGCTATTAAAGTTTCCGGCAACATTTGAGTATATACCATGCACCCAACTCTAAATTGTTAATATACTCCATCTAGCTATTCTTTGTGAACACAAAAATACTAGTTTAGTATAGCTTTATTTTCTTATCTGGTTGTTTACATTAATCAATTTTGCGGACCAATTGAAACATTTTAAAAGCACCTCTGACTAAATTTTATATGATATTGGTTTTATCCTATTCTTCTTATGAGCAAGGCACTGAAAAAGTAATAGACTGGTTGCTGCACAAAAAGGCAAACTTTATTAAAGTGACAATAGAAGACTTATACTCGGTTGATAATCAACAAAGATTTCATGTAAATATAGCCACAAGGAAAATTTTTCACAATGGCAAGGATATTACATCAGAAATAAGGGTGATTTTTTATCGAAGGATATTTAATTACTTTGAACTTTCAGATGAAGAACCATTCAGTGCGCAAATCAAAAATGAGGTAACAGATGAAGCAATTAATCTTATCTACTACCTTTTTTATTTACTAAAAGACAGAGCCTGGCTTCCGGCTTCTAACGTGGCCAATGTGAACAAGCTCATCATTACCGACAAAGCCCAAAACGCAGGTCTTAAAGTTCCAAAGAGTAGCATTATTAATAATAAAAGAGACTTAAAACATTTCTTTAGTCTTACAAAGCATGGCGTAATAACTAAACCAATAAATAAATCAAGTTATTTTATAAATTACGAAAAAACCTACTTTGTCCATGTAAAAGATATTTCAGTCGAAGATATTGAGGCTTTGCCTGATTTTTTCTTCCCTTCATTATTTCAGGAGAAAATACTACGAGACATTGAGATACGCGTGTTCTACCTGGATGGTGACTTTTATTCTATGGCAATGATAAATAGTAATGAAACCCCTGAAGTGGATATCAAGAGAGGATTTAACACCGATACTCAGCACTGGACCGTTTTTTCTTTGCCTGACATTGTAAAAGAAAAGATAACAAAATTCATGAAACTGGTCAGCCTAAATACCGGCTCTATGGATATCATTCTTGATAAAGATGGAAATTATAATTTTATAGAAGTAAACCCTGTAGGGCAATATGGTCATCCGTCGGCAAGTGGAAACTTTTACCTGGAAGAAAAAATTGCAGATTGGCTAATTAAACATGATATTAAAAATGCAGCAGACAAAAGAACCTCCGTTCAATAAAAAAACACTCCTAAAAATACCTGTTTTCTATAGGTGTATGACCGTTTATAAAACCGAGGAAGTAGGTGAACTGAAGGTTACGGCAAGATTCGGCACCAGTAAAAGGCACTTTAGTAAGAATTACCTCAATTATAGCGGACACAAACCGGTTTCTGAGCTGAATCTTTTTGACCTCTGAAAGTCTAATATCAAAGTATCCGGTATTTAATAAAACTGAGAAAACTCATTCGTAATCCGATTCAGATGAAAAAGAAATACATCAGACTTTTTTCTCATTGCTTTGTAGTGGACGGGTCTGAAAACAGTGCAATTTATGACTTTCATAAAGGTGTTGTTTTAAGAATCCCTAAAAGCTTATCTAAAGTTGTTCACCTACTTAATACTTATTCTGTAAAAAAAGTTTATAAGCTATACAAAGGGCAGGAAAACACACTTAATGAATACATGAATTACCTGACCACGCATGATTTGGTATTTTTTACAAATACGCCCCGATTTTTTCCAAAGACAGAAATTGTCTATAAAAGCTTCAGCAATGTTGCCTCGGCGGTAATAGAATACACTAAAGGTTTTTCCATTGAAAAACTTGTAATGGAGTTGGATTCGCTAAACTGCAAAATGGTAGAGTTGAGATATCTATCTCCTCTTGCCAATATTAAAGAGTTACAAGAAGTGTTAGATTATTTTGCCAATTCAACCATCAGGTGCATTGAACTGATTTTTAGTACGTATGAAGGTCTGACAAAAGAATCCATTCATGAACTGCTCGATAAAAATAAAAAAATTGGCTTCATAGTAATTGCCGGCTATCACGAAACGGAAATTATGTTTGCTGACAGCTGTAAAATTATATTTACAGAAAAAACAATTGATAAAGTAACAACTACTTACTACACGTCGCCAAAGGTGGTCATCAATATCGATTATTTCATGGAGAGCCATTTTTACAATCCTTATTATAATGCTAAGGTTTGTATAGACATTGGTGGCAATATCAAGAATTGTTTATCCCTTAAAAAGTCTTTTGGGAATGTAAATCGCGAATCACTTTCTAAAGTAATAGACAAAGATAATTTTAAAAGATTATGGCTGATTAAGCCGGATAAAATTGAGTCGCTCAGAGATTCAGAATTCAGATATGCCCTCTACATTCCGAACCAGCTTAAGGCGGTAAAAGGTGCATCAGATTTGTATAAGTACAACGACATTTCAAAAGCAGACTTTAACAACCTATGCGAAAAATTCTGAATTATCTGAAATTCGCTTCCAAAAACAAATTAAGGTTTACGAGACAACTAGAAAGCATGGATTGCGGACCCGCCTGCCTTAAAATGATAGGAGGATACTATGGACGTGACATAAGCCTTGATTACCTTAGAAGTATTTGTAAGACAGCAAAGCTGGGAACATCACTGAAAGGATTGAGCGAAGGGGCTAAAATGATAAATCTTGATTCAATGTCACTTGAATTATCATTGCCTGACCTCATGAAATTGGCATCATACCCATGCATACTTTTCTGGAGAAAATCACATTTTGTAATTCTTAAGGGCATCATACCAAAACGATCATTTTTCTTTAAGCTATTTACTAGTGAAGAGATGTTTATCATTGCCGACCCTTCTTTTGGTATTATTAAATTAGGGTTGTCCGATTTTACCAATAATTGGTGTAAAGAAGCAAATGGCAATGGGATAGCCCTGTTTTTTGAACCGAACGAAAACTTTGCAGATTATCTAGAGCCGGAAATACCTGCAAAAAATCCACAGAGTTACACTAATAAAGTATGGGAATTAGTAAGCCAATACAAATTCGGTTTATTAAAAGTGTTTATCGGTATGATTCTGAGCGGAGCGCTAATTTTAACTTTCCCATTGCTTACACAAAAACTGATTGATGTAGGCATACACTACAAAAGCCCGACATATATAGAGCTTATATTGCTAACCCAACTTTTTATTTTCATCGGAGCATCAATAATTGACTCCATTAAATCGTGGATACTCTTATTTATTGGCACAAAAATCGAGATAAACTTAACCTCCAGGTTTTTATCCAAAATAATGAAACTGCCCATGTTTTATTTCGATTCAAAATTGGCAGGAGATTTAATGCAAAGAATAAGTGATAACAACAGAATAGAATTATTTATTAAAACATATTTGTTAGAATTTATTATATCATCCATCAATCTTTTAGTGCTGATGGGCATACTGATTTTTTACGACCTGAAGGTTTTCTACGTGTATCTGTTAGGCACTGTATTGTCTGTATGCTGGATTGCCATTTTTATGAGGAAAAGAGAATTACTAGACTACCGGCGATTTGATATTGCAAGTGAAGGCACCGACAACCTAATTGAAACCATTGTTTCAATGCCAGAGATAAAGCTTAATAATGCCCAAAATGAAAAAAAAAAATCATGGGAAAAAATCCAAATCAGAATGTTCGATATAAATATCAGAATATTATCCGTACAGCAGTATCAGAATATCGGCAATAATGTGATTGTACAAATAAAAAATGTACTGGTTACTTTTTTGATTGCCAATTATGTGGTTGAAGGCACCATGACTCTTGGTGTAATGCTGGGTGTATCTGTTATTCTAGGGCAATTGAATGGGCCATTTAACCAAATTGTGAGCTTTTTCCAGTTTTATCAGGATTCAAAGATCAGTTTTAAGCGTTTGGGGGAGATTCATAAACGTGAAGACGAAGATGCAAATATAGAATTACTCAGAAAAGAAGTAGCACCGGCCGATATAGTCATTAAAAATCTAAAGTTTAGTTACACAGAGTCCTATGACGATTTAATATTTGACAACCTGAATCTGTCAATACCAAAAGGCCAAACAACTGCTATTGTCGGAACCAGTGGAAGCGGCAAGACTACCTTATTAAAGTTATTGATGAAATTTTACCAGCCGCTGGAAGGTGAAATTCTCATTGGTGGTTTGCCCCTTAGTAATATTGATTCAGATTATTGGAGAAGCAAATGTGGTGTGGTACTTCAGGAGGGATATCTATTCTCTGAAACAGTAGCTAATAATATCACCATGCGAAATGCTGATGTATATAATTCAGACCAGCTTGCTAAAATAAGATACACTACAGATTTAACCAATATTACAGATTTTGTGGAATCGTTGCCTATGGGTTTCAAAACCAAAATAGGCGGTAACGGGATCGGAATAAGCACCGGTCAAAAACAAAGAGTTTTAATAGCCAGAGCTTTGTACAAAGACCCCGAGATACTTTTTCTTGATGAAGCTACAAGCTCTCTTGATGCCAAAAACGAAAAAGTAATCATAGAAAATCTGAACTCATTTTTTACAAATAAAACAGTGGTGGTGGTGGCCCACAGGCTTAGTACAGTAAAAAACGCACATAACATAGTAGTGCTTGAAACAGGTAAAATTATTGAACAGGGCACCCACGAAGAACTGATTAAACAAAAGGGCACATATTACCAACTAATTAAAAACCAACTGGAGTTGGGCGACTAATGATATGAGCAAAGATTATGAAAGTATTGACTCCATTTCAAGTTTTACAGAAAAACATGGTCTCTGGTTATTTCTGCTAGTGCCATGTGTGTTGTTAGTCATTTTATCAACAGTAACCATGCCTGATGGCAGCTTTTATAGCAATACAGCTATAGAAAGAGATAGCACTATTACTACTTATACAGATGCTTCTAAAGTTATTTACCTAAAAAACGGAGACCCTGTTCAGGTTTCAGGCGCAAAAGACAAACATCTATCTGGAATAACTTCTTTAAGGATAGTTGAAATTAAAGAAGTAGGGAATGATAGTATCCAAATTCGTTTCGCAACAACTGCCAGATTAAAAATCTCTGGAACCGAATTGTATTTTAAGGTCAGGAAGCAGTCAATGCTGCGGGTTTTATATAATTCACTAAAGATAGATGCATGGCCGCATAAATAACATGGATGATGATTGCAGAATACTGATGGTAGCGACTAAAAATTTTGCTGGTTTAACAATCTGATTCATTATCACGCAATAAATGCTGCAATTGATGGCTTTTGCTTAAACCGACTAAAAATCAAGATAACTTATAGTATGAATGAAAAAAAATGCCTGTTCATAATTCTTCCGGTTACAAGTCATTTTAATAGTGCTTTTGCTTATGCTGAAGCACTAAAAAAAGAAGGGAGTAATATTTTTATGGCATCACCTGCTTCCTACTACGATTACATGAAGAAGGCAGGTTTTATGCCAGTGCCTATAATTTATTTCAACCATTACTTTGTAACCAGCTGGAAAGTTTTCATATCCTTGTTTATAGCAAGCCGGTTTTCGAAAAAATTCAATATAAATAGGCTAAGAAACTTATTAAATGCTGAAATGTCTGCAATAAAATTAATCACTGATCTCGAACCCGATGTGATTTATATTGACCCGCATTTATCTTATTATTACTTATTTATTTTAAAGATAATCAAACCTTGGCAAAGGATAGTGATAATCAACACAAAACTCGCAACCTCCAGAAAACCACATATCCCGCCGTTATATCTTGGCCATCAGCTCATCAACAAGAAGGCCATTTATACGCCATTAGCGTGGTCTATACATGCTATAAAGATATATTTTAAAAAAATTATAAGCTATTTCTTATATAATGGCCGGGATGATGATTCCCTTTTAAAGCATCTATCAAAAAAAAGGAATATTGATTTTGATAGTATTTTCCTAAGTAGGTATAAAACCTCATTTTATCTGGAGTTAAACCCTGCGCATTTAAATACTGAAACAATTATTCTGGCACCTCGTGCATTAGAATATCCTTGGTATTTACCCCAAAAAAATGAGAATTTTATTAACATGGCACCTTACCGGTTTATAAATAAGGAAAATAAAATTCTGGAGACATTTTTAGAAAATATTATAATCAGGAAATCAATTAATTCAGATACCCGCCTTATATATTGCTCGCTCGGTACATTAAGTGCTGAGTACAGCCAAAAAATTATTCCTTTTTTTACCAGGTTGACAACACTGATAAATGAGCATCCCGATTATTATTTGATTTTGGCAACCGGAGACATTGATTTTAAAATTTCGTACACACAACACAACAGGTTGTATATTGATAAAAGGCTTCCTCAATTAAAAATCCTGAAATCGTGCGACCTGTATATAACCCATGGGGGCTTAAACAGCATTCGTGAGAGTATTTATTGCAAGGTCCCCATGATTATTTACCCCTTTAATAAAACCTCTGATTTATGTGGAAATGCGGCTCGTGTACATTTTAATGCTTTAGGCCTTAAAGGCAATATAAGGGAAACTTCAGCAAGTATAACCGCTAAAATAAAGTATATTTTTAGTCCGGCATTTCAGATTCCTTATCAGGAAAAAATAGCACGATTTGAGTTCACTGAAAAGATTCAGACTTAGCGCTGATTTGATCTTCGCATTTTTATATGAAAGTTTTCTCATTAATTACTCATTTACCTGTGACCAAAACAAAATCATGAATTTACTAAACAAGCATTTCAGGAAAGTACTTCTTCTTAATCTGGATACCAGAAAAGACCGCCTGGAAAAATCCGAGAAAATTCTAAGAGAAAATCAATTGGAATTTGAAAGGTTTGCAGCCATTAATGGGCATGAAAGACCAGATATACAAATGGTTACAGCAGCAGAGATACATGAGCTTCCGGCACATTGGAACAGGGGCGCCTTAGGCGTATGCCTCTCGCTTCTGGAAATTTTCAGACTGGCCTTGAAAGAAAACTGGGAGAATGTCCTGATTATAGAAGATGACATAGAGTTTTTGCCTGAATTAAACGAGCTTCTACCAGCTTTGCTGCATAACATACCCGCACGGTGGGAGTCATTATTCTTTGGCATAAATACCATGGAGCAGGAGAAATTTAATGGATACTGGGAAAAAATAAACTATGGTTTTGCCCTGCATTGCCACGCGGTTCATCGCTCGGTGTATCAGTTATTAATAGATGAATTAAGCAAGCTAAGAGGCCCGGCCGATGTGGTTTACGCAAATGTACTTTTCCCTCGTGGGCTTTCCTTTGTAAGTAAGCCTAAATTAGCTTTCCAGAGAGCAGATATGTCTTCCGTTACCAACCGTTTTGAAGACTACACCTTCCTACGCAATCAATATTAGTGGTAGTTCTCAAAACCGGGCAAATGTTAAACCCAAAACCTGAGCCAGAATGCCGCAAAAATTGATTGTATGTATAAAACCAGCATAAATCATTTGCTTTTTAAGTTTAAAAAATCTGTTAACATGAAAAAACTTACTTTAATTTCAGCAATCGTTATGATAAACCAGGTTTCTGTAGCACAAAGTATCAATAAAGAAATACTATTGAATAAACCACGCGCCGAATTTATCAGGCAGCTGGAGACTGATGGCAAAATAACTGCTCAAATGGCCCTCAATCAGATTCATCAATTCAATAAATACGAAAAAATAAACGAAACCGGCAAAGAATACATCCTTACCATTGAAGACAAGGTATTTGGCAAGGTACCTTTCAGGCTGTTTATACCCAAAGGGTATAATCCGGCAGTAAAAAACCCTATGGCGCTTTTGCTGCATGGCGCCGTTGGCGAAAGCAATTTTCAACGTGCTTACGATACCCGAACGAAGATTCATGATATTTTTTTTGATGCCCTGGCCAAACAAAACTATATCATAATCAGGCCTTTTGCCGACCCCTCTAAAAAGTTTGACTGGGCGATTAATCGCTTTGAAGATTTTGGTGAATCGGTAAGTACATCAAAAAACAATGAAACCTACCGAACACTGGTTGAGATTGTCAATTATTGTAAGTCTTTTCTGAATGTAAACGACCAGAAGGTTTTCTCATACGGGCATTCAGACGGCGCCGATGGCACTTTTCTATTGCAACTCGGTTACCCTACCCCATTTGCAGGCTTTGTATGCTATAACTCTATGCTCACCAATATATTTGCCAACAATGCCTATTTAAGCAATGCGGTAAACCGCCCATTATTTCTTGTGCATTCAGACCGCGACGACCTGAGACCCATTGAGCAGATAAGGGTAATCCGTAAAAAACTTACCGAATCAGGCAGCCCGGTAACCTATAAAGAGTATCTGGGTTATCAGCACTACGATAAACATCTGGATAAAGACATACCGAATAGCATCAATTTCCTGAATAATACCACAAGAAATACCTTTAAGAAAACAATCAACTGGGAAACAGGCAATTACATGAACACTACCTGCGACTGGATAGCTATCAGGAAGTTTGATACTAAAAAACCCAGAGCTTCATTTCATAAGCCCATAGCCATGCAGAGTTATAACAAAAAAAGCAAAAAGTGGGACACCCTACCTTATTACAACAATGAAGAAAGCAGCATGATTAAGGCCGAACTGAAGGGCAACACTTTTTATGTGGAAACATCAAGAGTAAATGAATTTGATATTTTCATTAGTCCGGCGATGGTCAATATCGACGAAAACATTAAGGTGGTTTTAAATAACAAAGTGGTTTTCGACAAAAAAATTCCCTACAACAAGGCCTTTATGGTTAAGAACTTTAAAACAAACACCGACCGTGAGCTTGTATGGGTAAATTATATCAGTCTGAAGGTGAAGTGAACTTATCTGAACTTCAAAAAACTTCTCATTAACCGGCATACAAGCAGAGGGTCACAGGTTCGAATCCTGTAACTCCCACACTGATAATCAAGCACTTACGAGGAAATCTTGTAAGTGCTTTTTTTATTTGCACACAATTTGCACACGGATTCGTCTTTTGAATTTTATTTAAAAATCTAGAATGATTTTTTGATTCATTCAACCGGTACAAATTTCCATATCATCCTTGTAAATTTAATATTGAATATTAAATTTACAAGGATGAACATCAAATCTCCAGCTTACTAGGAAAAGGAAGATTAAATCATGGTTCAAAAATCCCATGATATCGCGAACATCAAATTAGTTTTTTAAAGGCTTTGGAATTGTCTAATATAAGTGGACTATTAAACTGCAATTTCTGAACATACTAATTATTTTCTGTCACAAATTTTGGCAATATTTGTGACACAGATAATGTTCATTCAAAGCTAAAATGCCTGACGATAAAATCTTTATAAAGCCTATCAATATCTGGAAAACTTTCTCTAATATCGTCTTCCTCCAAGTTCATTAGTTTCATATATCTGCGCAATACAATTCCGACTCTTTTATCTGTCCATCTTTTGTTTTTATTTTGATAGGAACTTGGAACTTTAGATTTATTCAATATCTCTGCAATTTCTTTGTAGGTATGAAGCCCACTTTTTAAACATCGTACTTGTATCAATAATTGTCCTTCATAAAGTGCGTCATAATTGGCACGTCCAATCCTCTTTTTTAAATCTTCAATGTATGTGTCTGGATTATAAATTATTCTCTGTTCAGCCATACACTCCCCCTCGATTGGTGTCAGGGAGTTGGAAAGCCGATTTCATAGAAAAGGCCGCCTGAATCTTTACCCTTTCGGGCTGAACATACATTCAGGCCTCCCCGACAAATCGAGGAGTGATATTTCGGTCACAAACCGCTATGAAATCAGGGATTCCAAACCCTAAAGCCTGCAAAGGCTTCCAGATAATTATACAGGTTTAACTTCCAAGATCAAGCCCATATTAACAAATATTAATACTTTGGTCATAAACTATACGCATGCATAAGAAAACACTTACTCGGTGATAACATGCGTAAAATCGTCATTCTCTTGATTGCCATTCTGATTTCAGGTTGCCTGCCAGACGATAGTGAGCGAATCAGACGGATTAACCAGCGCGCAGTCATTGAAAACACCGCCCGGGACCTGGCAACCTCTGCCATGAATTTATCTTCCTATCTGTCTGCCACAAAAATGAAACGACGGGCATTACTAGACTCTGACGGGCAAGTTGTTTCGGATGATGCCAATGATTTCACGGTGACAAATCTTCAGGTACCGGTACCGCCATCGGCCATTACGGCAAGCCCTTGTGGCGACTACGGTGCGATTGCCTATTATCATGCGCTACCGTCAGGCATAGGAAGCCTATTGATGCATGGAAATGCCATGGCGGCTTCATTGGTTCCGACATTCGGTCATGATGCTGTCGGCATGAAAAGTGGATATTGGATTCAACTACCGAAGAAAGCAGTTGAGTTGGGTTGTACGGTGGGCAATGATATTCTGGATGGCTCGCCGATATTTGTGGCTGGTTTTGCTTTAACGGATGGAATGAACGGCTTGCCTGATCCGTCGAAAACGACAGAACCTGTTTTTGACCGGGTTATCACGATGCCTTGTCCTGCCGGGACAAACGGTGTCATCAAACGCGATCAGACATGCCGGCTGAAATCAAAGGATGATGAAACTGTGAAGGAAGACGGTTTCATCATTATCAACGATGCGCCCAATGAAAGACAGAGACTGACTAAAAATTGGGAATGCACCCCTGATTTATCCCAACCGCAAACACCACCCACAACGGAGGAAATCGCGGTTTATTGCCGCGATCCGGCGAACGATATCACCAAAATTCCCGATAATGCGGTGGCAATGCAGATGGTCAACCTGAAAGAAGCACTTGAGAACAACGGTCCGGGATATTACACCTTCTTTTGCCGTCCGAATAAGGACGGTTCTAATGCATGTGAGGCCAAGCCTTATTCGCCTGAACCACGAACTTTTCTGGATTGTGGCAGAGTGGAACCCAATCCCCCTCGATTTGTAATCAATCCCGTTGAACCGCTTCAAATGAATGAGAACGGGGATTTAATAGGCAATGAACAAGAAATTCGGGAATGTGGGCGTGGATGGCGAGGAAGATTAACTGCACGTTACCTTGCTCGTCGCTGCACACTAAAAAGAAATGATGGGTACAATTCTACCACAATTATTTCCACGCCACAGACTATTTATCGAATTGGCTATGCCCAGGCACAATGTGAGCGCGATATTGAAACAACGGTGGCCTGTCCTGACCCATCGCTTGTGCCGGGGTCAGACCCGAATAAACGCTTGTGGGTTGTCCGGCATGCCAGAATGCTCAAACCTGTGGCTCTGGATTGGAGTGAAAATAAGCCAGGCCCGGCAGCATGGGATACAACGCGGATTGCGACAACCGATAGCCGTACAGAGGTCAGGGAAACAGCCGCCATGAGTGCGCCGAACAAGCCGCCCGCCGTGATACCGGCAACAACGCGGGCGGAATTGGATTCGATATCCGATTCACGGGTCTGGTCCGAAAAACTGGTCGATGCCATGCGCCAGGCCGACCCATCATCGATAGAGGCACCGATTGTGTCATGCAATAATAATGGGAACCCATGTGGAATTCCCACCCCGCAGACAGGTATTGAAGTATGGGCGGAAAGCGACCGGCTGTGGCCTTATACTGGGGATGGTAATTTTACTATGGTCAATCTGACCTGTTCAGTCGCGCGACATAAACGATGCAATCCCATTCTGGGTGAAGACCAGGCTAATTGTAGAGAAGGAGTATGCTCGCAGGACCAGAATGAGCCTCTTCTCTATATTGGTGAAGGGGGCAGGTTTGATCAATTAGTCAATTCCTATTTTTCCTATGTTGAGACGCCGTTGCCGCCCGGTAATGCCATTCTTCGTGTTGCGCCAAGTACGTCGGTGCCTTTATTCAACGATGCTAATGCCATTTGTAACATTGCTTCAACAGACTTCTCCCGGCTGATGATTTTTGGAACTTATAACGAAGAATATGCGTCTTTTGACGGGGTAAGACAATGTGCGGCATTGGGGAATAAGCCTTATACGGATTCACGGGATATGCTGGATGATGCTGTGGACGTTTATCTGGCAAAGGGAGGTGAGTTGGTTATATTTACTGATCACATCAAAATGGGGAATGAAGGGAAGCCTGTATATCACCTGTTGAATACCAATATTTTTAGCGAAAGCGGTCTTGTCACGACGACCTTGCAAAGCTGGTTAAGAAACGCACCTTCTGCCGGGAATCCCTGCACGGTTATTCCCCAGGAGTAAAAAATGATACATAAAAAAAGGCCTACTTATGATTAAGCCAGCCTGTTCAGGATTTTATTGCCGTTAACAATCAGTTTTGTGGCTTATAATAAAAACCATCAGGTTTTTTTTCAGGGGTTACAAGATCCATAACATTCCGTTTTGCAAATGTTGCTGTGTTCTTACCGCTGTTTTTAACAAATTCTTTGAAGGTTGCCTTTGTAAACGCTTTCCCGAAAAGTGTAGTGCCGTTCTTGGAGGCAAATAATTTTGCTTCTACTATATGTTTGTGACGCTCAATTGTATGCGTGCCGCCATCATCTTTCTGGCGCGTTTCAATGATGACGTCTTCCTTAAGTTGGCCATCTTTGGTGGCGGGGTAAAATGTCATTATCGGACGATCGGCATTAACGTATGTCATCTTGGCACCATGGACAACATTTTCTTTAGAGTCATCTGTCAGGCGCACATTAAGTGTGTCGATCTCCATCGAGAACGGAATATTACTTGCTGTTGAGGAGGCTGCTGCCAAACGTGAACCTCCATCACCATCTACCACCGTTGCAAACCCACTTGCATTAGTGCCATCAGATTCTGTAATAGTTCTTGGCGTAAAGATATTCGTACTTGCGTCATTAATTCTGATTTTAACACCAACCGTATCATGCGCAACTTCAAATGTGTTCACACCTTTGGTTCCACCGCCGCCGCTTGGACCGGGGTCACCTTTTTTGTCGCAGGAAGAAAGAGCAAACATGCAGGAACCAAGTGCCAGAACTGGCAAGGCAGCAGAACGAGCATAGCGCATAATCTTGTTTGTCATCACGAACCTCCTGGTGTTGACGTGTCTATTATAGCATAGGAAATCCATTGTTTTCAAAGGTTTTATATTGGTTAAACAACAGGTCGTTTTATCAATTAAGTATCTGTAATCTAATGAGTTAAAAATAGTTAAATTAAGCCGCCCTAAATGCTTGCTTTTTGTTATCAGTTTTACCGAGCCAGATTTTGGGCGAATCAAATTTTGATATTTTTTCGCAAAAATGTCTTGGATTGCGAAACTGATGCCGAAATTTTTGTATTTTCAATCCTGCAAACAGATTGACGTTTCTATAAATCACACCCCTGCAAGTTAGGTGGATTTATTTTCATTACTTTTGCATTGAACTTTACATTTGGACAACTCAATCAATACATTTTGTCATGAGCATGCATACAGGAGATAAAATCAGAGGCATTAGATTTCTAAAAGGATACTCACAAGAAAATATGGCCGACATGCTGAACCTTTCGCGTATGGCGTATGGTGAAATTGAGAGAGGCAAAACAGATGTTTCAGATTCGCGCTTACAACAGATCGCAGACGTTTTAGGTGTGTCACCAGCAGATATTTTGAGCTTCGGGGAGAAAGTCAATAATTTTTTTGACCAATGTAAAGGTGCTATTGGAATAAACACGAGTAATGGCTCTGTTACGAACAATTATAATCCAACGAAAGAAGACCTTGAAATGGAGAAACTAAAATTAGAGATAGAAAAACTCAAAGCTGAAAAAGAAAAAGCAGAATTGGAAGCTAAATATTGGCGTGAGAAGAATGGTTCGCAGAATTAGAAAAAGTAAAATCTCATATTAAAAATTCAATAGTTAAAAGTCCTATCTTATCATCGTAAATAAACGTTTACTCACCCACAAAACTGTTCAGTTCTTAAATTATCCTTTGCCAATTAGTCTGGATTAATTACAGCATTACCGGCCAAATAACGCTCCTAAAATTAATACTACAAGGATTATACCTTTGCCACTTGTCTTCTATCTCATATTTCTTTTTAACTTTTTATTGATAGCGCGGATTACTTTGACAAAATGTAAATCCGGGCTTTTCATCATGTATGGGTCAAAATCGCGACCTAAAAAATAAAACTCTTTAACTTGCATCAAGTAGGTTTTAAAATTCACATACTCTTTTTTGAGGGTCGAAAACGGTGAGCCTATCTTATATAATCAATCCTTTGTTCATATAGTTTTTAACCGTCATGCGATGGACGGAAAATCATCGTCAATTGTAACCAATAAAATCATATGGAGACTGAAGTATTAAGCAACACCGGGACAATGACTGGACAGGTCATAGAAACTGACTTTAGAGGTGAGCCAACTAAAATCGTATCAGGTCCAACAGTTTATGTGCGAGATTTATGGGGAGTCTTTGTACCTGAAAAACAAGACGATGATAAATGACTTTGTTACGCTGTCTCTGTTCTATCTAAAAAAGAAGGTCATTTTGCAGCTAACCGTTGGGAGACTAACTAAAATGTAGGTGCATTGAAAGCGAGGAAACCCTCGCTTTTTTTTGAAAACCAATACCTGCAAATCAAACATCTATTTCGGTTCTATTTCTCGTTTAACACCTTCTTGTGTCAACAAAGAAAACTGCTTTTGACAAAATGTAAAGCGAAGTCTATCTATTTGTATAGATCAATACAGACGAATGAAAAACCAGAGACACTATTTTGCACAAAAAACCTAAACGAATAAATTATGATTGAAAACTTAGAGTTTCGCAAAATACAAGGAGTAGTTACTGATGTAAAAGAGTGTGTAGATGTCCAAATTTCATCTTTTAAAGGTAGTGTATCTTCTGATACTCAAAGATGGTTGGACATTTTTATAAAAAACGAATATGGTGAATTTTTCTATAGAATCCATGAAATAATCCCAATTAGTGTGGGTCATAATTTGACTATGATTACGTCTTCGCGTAAGGATAAAAATAGCTGGTATGTTCTTCATGTGATGAATAATAATTTAAATACTTCTTATAATACAACCAATAGTACAATACGGTCTAACTTACGGTTTGAAAGTTTAGGCGCAGAAGTTGCAATGGGAGTAATAGCAGGCATATTAGTTCCGGTGGGTATAGTCTTAGCTTTAATAGCAGGTCTTTCGACGGCTAACTTTTTTGTTAGTTTTTTGGCATTCTTTGTTTGCACATTGCCATTGATTCTTGCAATCCAGTCGAGCAGTAAATTCAAAAATGATTTAAATGGTAAAGTCCAGAATATCATTAATAATAAAGAATAAATTTTTTGATACTCTAATTGACTACTTATCCGACGAACATCTTTTAAATTAACCAATCATCATCACACTTTCATCATGTCCGTATTCAAAAACACTTCTGGGGTCTGGCTTGATTGCCATTTTTCGCATGGTGCTGACTTCAAGTGATGGAGAACCAAATTCCTCTACCACCTTTCCAACAATCTCATACACCGCACGACCTAAAAAAGGGTATTTTTCCAATGATGGCGGAAAATGTGTGGTGTCAAAAAAGTTTCCGGCCAGATCAACGAAGTATCCGAAACCCATCAATTTCTTATTCTTGGTGCGCACAGGTTTCCATATTACATAATAACGGTAAATAGTGATTGTTCATGCCAATTGCGATAACAGATCATTGGCAGATAAGTTGCTTTTCAGAGGTTCTTTCACCAGTTCAAAGGGTGATCTTTTCGTAAAACCTAAATATTCAAGTTCGTCGAAGAACTCCTCAATCTATTGGTTTTCATTTGCCCTGGCTGGTAATGTATAAGTTGACATTTCAAGTGTTTCAAAAAGTTCTACTTGATATGCTACAGGTTTTATAGTTTATTTAAGGCAACCCTATTAGCGTACTTTTCTTATTTGAAGTGTTTTGATGTCAAATAAGAATCACAGATGTTAATGGTTTTGTCCTCGTTCAAAATTGCTTTGGGTTGGCGTGTAGACAAGTCCAATAGATGCAATTAGTGCTAAAGCAATCATAAAGTTTCTCATTAGTTGATTTGGATTTGAAGATTTAGGTACCAGTAAATAAAAACAAATCGCATTTGCGGCTTTAATGAAATAACTTACTGGCAAAATTTTAAACCTAAATAGAAATGAAAAAATTTGCCCTAATACTTATTATGATTTTGAGCTTCTCTAGTGTTTACTCTCAAACATATGAATTCAAACTGGGCGCAAAACTAGACCAATGTGATATAAATGGTAATCCTCTAGCCAATCCAAAAAAGGAATCAGTTTTGCCAGGTTGGTTGTTTACAGTTGTTAATAAATTCACGGATGGCAGAAAAGTTATCTTTATAAATAAATTTGGCGATGATGTAACATTAAATAAAGTCTATTTTTATGAGCCTTCCTCTGCTGAAATCAATGCTACTCCAGTTGTGGTTGATGCCAATGCCAAAGGTATGGGTGCAGCTTCAATTGCAGTAGCAAAGGAGACAGCAATCAAAAATTTGATTGATGATGCCTCATATCCAAACGTATTTTTCGTGTTATCGTCCAAAGAGTTTGGAGATTTAGCAGAAGAAGTAGAAGGACGATTTGGATTTGGCACAATGGTTTTACCTCTAAAACTTAGATTTGCAGAAAAAGGCAGCAATGATAAAATATTGAGAGCATTCGATTTTTCATCTGAAATTAATATCGGTCTATCATTAGCGCTTAGGTTAACTGGTAGAAATGCAGCACTCAAAACCGATCTTGTTGCCTCAATAGGATTAAGCAGCATCCCTGTTGATAAGGAGTCAACAAATGGATTTGTTATAGAAAAAACAAATGCTTCTGCCATTACTCCTGCGTTAGGATTTATATTCACAAATAAAAGAACTGGTTTACAAATTTCTACAGTTTTGGGCTTTGACTATCTTTCTCGGGACTTAGGTAAAAACTGGGAATATCAAGGTTGGCCTTGGTTGGGAGTGGGTGTTGGTTTCTCAATTCTTAAATTTGGAGATAAAGGCTCTAATGCTAAAAATCCATAATTTTAATCTTTTAATTTTTGTGTTACTCCGCAAGCATAATTGTCTCCGTTTGCTCTAAGTTACCGACAGTCCTCGGGTCTGGCTTGACTGGCAGTTTACGCATGTGATGCACTTCAATGGAATAGAAGCCGAAATCCTCCACTACTTTTCCTTTGATCTCATAGACACCAGTACCGGTAAATTTTTGCTTTTCTAATACCTGTGGGAAGTGTGTGGTATCAAAGAACTTCCCATACACATCAATGAAATACCCAAAGGCCATCAATTTTTTATTCTTAGTTCGTATGGTTTTATTGGTCACATAGTAACCATAGATTCTGATATTCTGATTATACAGACTTTGAAAATCGTCTGCACCAAGATTACTTGAAATAGGCTCATCTGCCAATTCAAACGGGGAAAGCATTGAAAAGCCAATGAGTTCCATTTCGTCATAGGCATCTTCAATCCTTTTATAATCTTCTGAAAAAACGGGTAGTTTATATGTCGGGGTTTCAATCTTTTCAAACAGCGTTTCTTTATAAGTAATAGGTTTGAACCGGCCATGATACAATAAATGGGCTGTCCAGAGCAGTTCTATTTTGGAAGAGCCCAATCTTCGGAAGGCTCCTACCCGAATAAGAATTATCAATTGTTGCAGGTCAACATTGACCCTGTTCACAAAATCATCAAATGACCTGTACACCCCTCCCTGCTTTCGCTCCCGGCAGATTTCTGTTATCAGATTATATTCCAGGGACTTCACATGCATAAAGCCCATCCAGATAATTTTTCCCTGTATTGTAGTGATATATTCGCTTTCATTGATTTCCGGCACTTCTACCTCTGCACCCCATCGTTTGGCTTCATGAAAGTAATATTGCGCTCTGTAAAAGCCTCCCTGATTGTTGATAACTGCGGTCATAAATTCGAGTGGATAGTAGGTTTTCAGAAACAAGCTCTGATAACTCTCAACTGCATACGACGCACTATGCGCTTTTGAAAAACTGTATCCTGCGAAACTTTCCACCTGTCGCCATACTTCTTTGGCCAGTTCTTCAGGGTATCCCATTTCCTTACAGTTGGCGAACCACTTATCTACCAGTTTCTGAAATTCCACACGCGACCGATATTTGCCGGACATGGCCCTTCTTAGCACATCGGCTTCCGATAAGCTAAGGTTCGCAAATCCCGAGGCTACCTTTAATACATCCTCCTGATAAATCATTACCCCATAGGTTTCGCTCAATAATTCTGCCATCCGGGGATGCAGATAGCTGATGTTATGTGGGTTGTGGTGTCGTCTGATAAATTCTCCCATCATCCCACTACTGGCTACGCCTGGGCGGATAATTGAACTGGCAGCTACCAGCAGCAGATAATTATCTACATGCAGTTTATTCATCAATTGACGCATGGCAGGTGACTCAATATAAAAACAGCCCATCGTTTCATTTTTCTGAAGCTGTTTTTTGATGTTTTCATCCTTTTTGAATTTCTGAACCTGATGAATATCTATATTGATTTGATGGTTCTGCCGGACGATATCAACCGTCATTTTGATATGTCCCAAGCCTCTCTGACTTAAGATATCAAACTTGGGGAAGCCAATATCTTCTGCGACGTACATGTCCCACATACTGACAGGGAACCCTTTGGGCATAGGCAGCAAGGCGGTGTAATGGTATATTGGAAGTTCAGAAATAAGCACCCCACCCGCGTGGATAGAGAGGTTGTGCGGCAGGTCAATGAGTAAGGGGGCATACTTTAAAATATATCTGACATGCGGGTTAGTACTCACCTTTTCAGGATAATCAATCAAATCATCAATCTCACGCTTGGGTAGTCCGAATACTTTCGCCAGCTCCCTGACCGCGCTGTTCTTCTGATATGTATTGTAGGTAGCAATCAGGCAAACATGGTCTTTACCATATCTGGTGAAAATATATTCTATAACTTCATCGCGTTCATCCCAACTGAAATCCAAATCGAAGTCCGGTGGCGAAGTCCGTTCAGGATTGATGAAACGCTCAAAAAAAAGATTCAATTCGATGGGGTCAACATCTGTAATTTCGACACAGTACGCCACAATGCTATTAGCCCCTGAACCTCTGCCAACATGGAAATAGCCCTTGGAACGCGCAAAACGCAGAATATCCCAGGTGATAAGAAAATATGATGCAAAATTCAGGGTTTCAATGATGGCCAGTTCTTTTTCTATGCGTTCTTTTACTTCCTGGGTAATCCTTTCATAGCGGTTCTCTGCACCGTCATAGGCGAGTTTGCGAAGCATGGCCATATCTGCCGGCTTGCTGGTGGTAAAAACCTGCTTGCTTTTGTTGGTTTTATAATCGAATTGGAAATCACACCCATTCACTACCAAGGCCGTATTCCGAAGGAAGGCTTTACAGTTCTGAAACTTGTCTAGCAAATCAGGAATGGTAAAAAACGTTTCATGATTGTTTGCTTCAATGTTTTTGTCCAGTTTGCTAAGCAGGGTATTCTTACCGATTGCCCGTAGCAGTCGATGCACATTATGGGAGGTTTTATCATCGAAAGTTAAGGTGTGATAGGCAAGCACTTTGTGAATGACCGGATGGTCTTTATATCTGAAAAGCTGATTTATTTCCCAAAACCGGATGCCGATATATTCATTGTCACCCATCCGCAAATCACGACCGGCATTGAAGTGAGAGAGCGGATAAATGGTAAATACATTTTCTGATTCAGGTGCTTTGGTGGGAAAGGGCTTTTCTGTTTCGAGATAATCCGTGAGAAATTGGTTCATTTCATAGAAACCGGCTGCATTGGCAGCCAGCATGATGTATTTGAAATCATCCCCATTGCGAAACTCAATACCCACCAACGGTTTTATGCCTGCCTGTTGGCACTCATAGACAAAATCAAAGACACCGCTGCAAGCATTGATATCCGTTAAGGCCATGATCTTGCAACCTGATTCTTTTCCGCGTTGCACAAGTGATTTGATACTTAATGTCCCGTATGACAGGCTAAAGTAGGAATGGCAGTTTATATACATTTTATTGAGCAGTTTATTATTTCAGGTACTTGCGGGCTTTCCTTGTCAAAATCTTGGGCTTGTTGAGTTGCATACCCCAAACCCGTCCTAAAATTCTTTCTCCGTATTTGTGTCTGACTTTATCCATCGCCTGATGAAGAGAAGCAAATTTGGATGAATCATCGAATAGATTAATCTGAGAATACCCCTGAACCAATTTGGTAAGCCTTACCCCAACCAACCTGATTAACAGGCGACGGTCATAGAGACTATCAAATAAGGCCATGACCTTTTCTATAATTAATTGATCGTCAGAAGTATAGAATACATTCACCTGCTTGGTATGGGTATCAAAATTGGAATAGCGTATCTTGACGGCAATGGTTCCGGCACATTTTTGTTGTTTTCTTAAATCATAAGTGATGCCTTCCACCATATGAACCAAGAGGCTTTTGATTTTGGCGGTATCGGTGGTGTCCTCATTAAAGGTCAGTTCTTTTGAAATGGATTTCTGGTCATGAAAAGGAACAATGGGCGTATCATCTATTCCGTTCGCTCGTTCCCAGTAAATCTTTCCTAGTTTGCCAAAAACGCCCTCCAGTAAATTCAGGGGCATGGAAGCCAAGGCTCCTATCTGCTGAATGCCCATGTTTCGCAGGGTTTTGGTAGCTACTTCGCCGACCAGGGGCAATTTGCCCACCGGCAATGGGGAAAGAAATGTCTTTTCTCTTCCGTTAAGTACCTGTGTTCTTCCATTGGGCTTTACTTCATTGGTGGCAACTTTACTGACTGTTTTATTACTGCTTAAGGCAAAGGTGGTCGTCAGGCCTGTTTCACTTTTGACTTTGTCCTGAATCATGGAAGCCCATTTGTAGCAACCAAAGAATTTTTCCATGCCTGTGAAATCACAGTAAAATTCATCAATGCTGGCCTTTTCCAACACAGGCACCGACTCGCTGATAATCTCAGTGACCATTGAGGAATATTTAGAATAAGATTCATAATCTCCTTTCACAAATATGGCATCGGGACAGAGTCGCCTGGCCATTTGGGAGGACATGGCTGAATGAACACCAAATTTACGGGCTTCATAGCTGGCCGAAGCAATTACACCCCGTTCACCTGTCCCGCCAACAACGATTGGTTTTCCGATGAGTGATGAATTTTTTAATCGCTCTACTGAAACAAAAAAGCTATCAAGGTCATAGTGAACAATCGCTTTATCAGTCAAATGAGGCATATCCTGGAAAATTTATTTTGAGATTTCAAAATAAAAGTATTAACACTTTGTGTATGTTTGTATCCACAAACCGTGAACCAATGGAAAAGAATATCAAAACGCAATTACAGATAGCCCAAAACATCAAGCTTTTACGGCTGCATAAGGGTGTATCACAAGAGCAGTTAGCGGATACCCTCGGAATATCCCCTTCCCGACTATCTAATTATGAGACCGGAACCCGGGCTATTCCCATTGACCTGCTAAATATGATTTCAAGCCACTTTCACATTGCTCTTGATGCGATTACCAAATCTGATTTGAGTAAGATTGATATGAGAGGAATCATGCAGAGTAGTGAGAACAGATTACTCTTTCCTATTCTCATATCGGAAAATGAAAAATACCAGGGAATAGAGGTTGTTCCGGTTAAAGCGTCTGCGGGTTATCTGAAAGGATATGCTGACCCTGAGTTCATTGAAAAATTGCCCACGATTAATGTGCCGTTTATTGCAAAGGGTAGTGGTATGCACAGGGCATTTCCTATTACGGGAGATTCTATGCTTCCTATTCCTGATGATGCCATCATCATCGGAAGGCATGTGGAGAGCTTAAAGGCTATCAAAAATGGCCATTGTTATATTATTGTCTCCGAAGATGGGATTGTTTTCAAGCGTGTGTTTGATAAAATAGCTGAGAATGGTTTCCTTCATTTAGTGTCTGACAATAAATTATACAAACCTTACAAGATTGCTCCTGAAACCATCTATGAGCTGTGGGAATATAAAGGTTATTTTAGCGCAAAGGTTTATAAGGAAGATGAGTTTTCCTTTGAAAATCTGTTTTTTCAGATGCGTGGTTTGACCCACAACATCGACCAGTTTAAGGAACGGATGGAAGAGATAGTCGCTCGTAGCAACTGAAAATCCTTGTCGGTTAGTCGTTTAATGGCGGAATGGGGTATTCGACCTTTTCTACTATATTGGGTCGGTTGGGTTCCCTGCGATAATTGTTTATATCAGTTGAAACGGTATAAGCGTTTAGAACCCCTGTATAAGGTTGCATGATTTCCTTTAGGTTTTCTTTTGGTAAATTCAGGTTGAGCCAGTCGTTCCTGTTTTCTTCTGTTAGAATGAGGGGCATCCGTGGCCCCTGTCGGTCTGGATTATTATGTATCTGCGCCATGAGCGGACTGGCTTTGGTGGTGACAATTGAGAAAGTGGCACGGCGACCGTATACCGGGTCTAGCCATACATCCCAAACCCCGGCAAGGCTTAACAGGTCATGCTCTCTGAATATTCTATAGGGGACTTTGAGTGTGTCTTTTTTCTTGCCTGTTTCTGAATGGACATGTCTGGTCTCGAAGAAACTACTCACCGGTATAATGCACCTTCTTTTCATGATTACATCCCTATAGGATGGGGTAGTAAAAATGTCTTCGCTTCTGGCATTCAAGGTATGAATACTGTTAAACCCCGCTTGAGCCCAGGAAGGAATAAGCCCCCATTCAACCAGAAAAATACCCTGTTTTACAATGACAGGCAGTCTTGGATGCACCATACCAGTAACATGGTGGTAGGTCGGTAATTCAATCGCATCCAGTCTGGCTTGCCATTCTTCTATTAATTCAGTGGAAATCGGCTGGCCAGGATTGGGGTTCTCGATGTTCACATGAAAATCATCAATCTTTGCTTGCCAGTTTGGCGCAAGCACATCATTGTACCTGATGGCTAAATCGGATAGTTTTTTGACCAGGAAGGAGAGGTGGTAGCACATTCTATTACTTATTTAGACTGAACAAAATACTGATAGAATTTAGATATTTCGACAACATCTTTTCTGATTATTGCAAAACTCTCTAAAATTATAAGAAATATTGCGGATAGGATAAAAACCAATTTGGAGAACCCATGACTTAAAAATAATTATTTTTCCTAACGTAATTCCACATTGAAAGTTGATGTCCGATTTTTGGTAATTTCGCAAATGAATAAAAAAAACCGATTTACGCTTACTACAGAAAACGAACCGGCCAGCAAGGCATTTATCTGGTCTTTTTTCACAATTTAATACATTTAGCAGATAGTTAATAAATTTTATAAATACTCATAAATCAGAAATAAAGGATAGAGAAAAATGGCAATCAAGAAATCAGAGTTATACAGTTCTCTTTGGGCAAGTTGCGATGAGCTAAGAGGGGGAATGGACCCAAGTCAATATAAGGACTATATATTGGTTTTATTATTCGTAAAATATGTTTCAGACAAATATGCTGGTGATACAGATGCCATTATTGAAGTACCCAAAGGCGGTAGTTTTAAAGATATGCAAGCCCTAAAGGGCAACAAAGATATTGGCAACCAAATTAATATTATTATTGGAGAATTAGCCGGTGCAAATGATTTGAAGGGAGTGATTGATGTAGCTGACTTTGCCGATGACGACAAATTAGGCAAGGGTAAAGAAATGGTCGATAGGCTCACTAATCTTATCACTATTTTTGAGAACCCTGCCCTTGATTTTAGTAAAAATCGTGCCGATGGAGATGATATTTTAGGGGATGCTTTTGAGTATCTGATGAAAAAGTTTGCAACTGAAAGCGGGAAAAGTAAAGGGCAGTTTTATACGCCAAGCGAGGTAAGCCGCGTAATGGCAAAAGTGCTTAATATTCATCATGCTACTAATAAAACGACTTTCTACGACCCCACCTGTGGGTCGGGTTCGTTGCTTCTAAAAGCCGTAGATGAGGCTGATGGGAAAGGCACTATTTATGGGCAAGAAAAAGATGTAGCAACGGCTGCGCTTGCTCGCATGAATATGATTTTACATGGACAAGAAGCCATACAAATTCACAGAGGGCAAAGCACGCTTTCAGACCCGTTTTTTAAAGACAGTAACGGTTATCTGAAAACCTTTGACTTTGTGGTAGCCAATCCTCCTTTCTCGTCCAAAAACTGGGCAACTGGATTTAATCCACAAGACGATATCTATGGACGCTTTGAAAAGGATGAGATTGAAAGTAAAAAAACAGGTAAGACAGTCTATAGAACGCCCCCAGAAAAAAACGGAGATTATGCGTTCCTTTTACACATCCTCAAATCTCTAAAAAGTACTGGTAAAGGAGCTTGTATTCTACCGCATGGAGTATTGTTCAGGGGAAATGCAGAAGCAGAGATACGCCGAAGCCTTATTGAAAGAGGGTACATCAAGGGCATTATCGGCCTACCTGCCAATTTGTTTTATGGCACAGGTATTCCGGCCTGTATAATTGTATTAGACAAAGAAGGCGCAAGTGAACGCAAACATATCTTTATGATTGATGCCAGCAAAGGCTTTATAAAAGATGGTAATAAAAACCGCTTGCGTGAGCAGGATATTCACAAAATTGTGGATATTTTTAACAAACAAACTGATGTGCCAAAATATAGCCGTTTGGTGAGTGTAGAAGAAATCAGCGACCCTAAGAATGATTTTAACCTAAATATACCACGGTACATTGATAGCCAGGTGGCGGAAGATATTCAGGACATAGAAGCGCATCTATTAGGCGGCATTCCGAATGCTGATATTGAAGCATTGAACCAGTATTGGGAAGTGTACAAGACTTTAAAAACTGAATTGTTTGCTGCATGCAGCAGACCGAATTACAGCCAATTGAAAATAAGCAAAGAGCAAATCAAGCAAACTATTTTTAATCACCCCGAATTTGTAAGTTTTAGTGAAGAAATGGACGCATTATTTGCCGATTGGAAAATCCGAAATACAAAGCTCTTAAAAGGCCTAACAATTGGAACCAAACCTAAGCAAACAATTCAACGTATTTCAGAGGATATACTTACTACCTACACAGATAAAGCATTAATTGATAAATACGATGTTTATCAGCATTTGATGAACTTTTGGAATGAAGTAATGCAGGATGATTGTTATTTGATTGCAACAGATGGGTGGAAAGCTGAACCTTATCGGATTTTAGTCAAAAACAAAAACACAGACAAAACAACCGATAAAGGTTGGGATTGTGATCTTGTGCCAAAGTCCTTAGTAATTGACCGTTATTTTTTTAATGAGAAAAAAGCAATTGAAAAACTGGAAGCTGATAAGGAGACCATTGCCACGCAACTTGCTGAATTAGAAGAAGAACATAATACCGAAGAGGGATATTTTGCAGAATTTGACAAAGTAAACAAAGCTAACATTCAAAAGCGTTTGAAAGCCATTGATAACTCAAAATCCCAAGCCGAAAATGCCGAAGAATTGCAGGTTTTAAAAAAATACCTAAAACTGGTTGATGACCAGTCAGAACTGAACAAAAAACTCAAAGAAGACACAACTGCATTAGATATTAAGGTGATTGAACGCTACAAATCATTGACTGAAGTAGAAATAAAACAATTGGTAGTAGATGATAAGTGGATGGCAAATATAGAGCGAAGTATAAAAACAGAGATGGAACGTATAAGTCAACGCCTCACCCAAAGGATAAAAGAATTGGCAGAACGTTACGAAATGCCATTACCTCAACAAACCAAAGTTGTAGTAGAATTGGAAGAAAAAGTAATTGCTCACCTTCAAGAAATGGGATTTGTATGGAACTAAGCGCGGGTTATAAAAATACAGAAGTAGGGGTTTTTCCTGAGGATTGGGAAGTGAAAACTATTGGAGAAATTTCAACATCTGTCAGAGGAGGCTCTCCAAGACCGGCCGGAGACCCAAGATATTTCAATGGAAATTTTATTCCTTGGCTTACCGTAGCTGCCTTAACAAACATTCCAGTATCTCAAATTTACGTTAATAATACTGAAAGCAAACTTACTGAGGAGGGTTCACAATACAGCAGGATATTAGAAAAAGACACAATAATTATAGCAAATAGTGGGGCAACATTAGGTGTTGCAAAAATTTTAGGAGTTAAATGTTGTGCTAATGACGGAATTGCAGCACTTCAAAATTTCAATAGCAATGTCAGTAAAGAATATTTAGTACATTTCTTAAATACTAAAATTAAATATTTACGTGAAGTAGTGGCGACAGGTAATGGCCAACCAAACCTAAACACCAGATTAATTAGTCTAATAAAGGCTCCTTTTCCGCCCACCAAAGCCGAACAAACTGCCATAGCCTCCGCCCTATCAGAAGCTGATGCACTGATAAGTAGTTTAGAAAAACTCATTGCTAAAAAACGTAATATTAAGCAAGGAGTAATGCAAAAATTGCTGCATCCTAAAGAGGGTTGGGAAGTAAAGACTTATGGAGAGGTATTTACCTTTTTACCAACCGCAACCTATTCAAGAGCTGAATTAACTGAATCAGGAAATGTAAAATATATCCATTATGGAGACATTCACACTAAATGGGATTCATTCTTAAATGTTCAAAATTTCACCTTACCAACAATAAAAAATGAGCTGCTAAAAAATTATCCATTTATAAAAGAAGGTGATTTAATTATGGCTGATGCCTCAGAAGATTATAATGGAATTGGTAAAAGTATAGAAGTTAGAAATGTCGGAGCTATGAAAATTATTTCCGGCTTGCATACATTTTTATTGAGAGATAATACAAGTGTTTTTACAAATGGATTTCGAGGTTATATACATTCTTGTAAAAATGTAAAGGAACAATTTGATAGACTTGCAACTGGCTTAAAAGTATATGGCGTTTCAAAAAACAATCTTAAAACCGTCCAAATACCAGTACCGCCCCTTGAAGAACAAATCCGCATTGCCACCATCCTCTCTGATATGGATAATGAAATAACAGCTTTAGAAGCCAAATTAGAGAAATACAGAAAAGTTAAATTAGGAATGATGCAAAACCTTTTAACCGGAAAAATAAGATTGATATGAGCAAAGTCGGACAAATAGAACGTGCTACCCAAAACCGCATTGTTGCCTTGTTTCAGCAACAACTGAACTACCGCTATCTGGGCAATTTAGAAAAGGAGGAAGTCAATAGTAATGTTGATGAAACTTTACTGAAAGCACATTTAACCAAGCAAGGGTATAGTCCGGCACTTATTAGCAAAGCCCTGTTTGAATTTAAAAAGATAGTAACCATCAACACTAATGACGACCTGTACCAGGCCAATAAAAATGTTTACGTCGCTCTCCGCTATGGCATTAATGTAAAAGAAGAAACCGGACAAAACAAAGAAACCGTTTATCTGATTGACTGGAAGAATCCGCTCAACAATGATTTTGCCATTGCCGAAGAAGTAACTATCAAAGGGCAGTACAATAAACGCCCTGACATTGTCATTTACATCAATGGCATTGCCATTGGCGTTTTAGAATTGAAGCGTAGTACGGTTTCCGTTTCAGAAGGTATCCGGCAGAATAACGACAACCAAAAACATCTTTTTATAAAACCCTTTTACACAACGATTCAGATTGTCATGGCCGGCCAGAATGTAGAAGGTCTAAGATACGCTGCCATTGATACGCCTGAAAAATATTATCTTAAATGGAAGGAAATCAATGAAGACTTTAATCCGAATGACACTTATCTTTTGTCACTTACCCAACCTATCAGGGAAATAGCAGACAAAGCTGATAATCTATTAGATAAGAATATCATTGAAATGTTGGGCAAAGAACGTTTGCTCGAACTGATGCACGATTTTGTGGTATATGACAGAGGGCAAAAGAAGCTTTGCCGCCCCAATCAATACTTTGGTTTAAAAGCAGCCCAGGAAAGCATTCGCCAAAAAGAGGGAGGCATTATCTGGCATACACAGGGTAGCGGTAAGAGCTTAACAATGGTTTGGCTCACCAAATGGATAAGAGAATACAACCCCAATGCACGGGTGCTAATCATAACCGACCGTGACGAGTTGGATAAACAAATTGAAAAGGTTTTCAAAGGGGTTGATGAACAGATAGTAAGAACCAAAAGCGGTGCTGACCTCATTGAAAAATTAAATGCTACCGCACCCTGGCTTTTGTGTTCCCTCATCCATAAGTTCGGGAACAAGGAAGAAGGCCGCGCCTCTGATTACGATAACTATTTGGCTGAATTAAAAAACAGTTTACCTAAAGATTTCAAACCCAAAGGCGATTTCTATGTATTTGTAGATGAATGTCACCGAACCCAAAGCGGAGACTTAAACAAAGCCATGCGCCAACTACTGGGCGAAAATGCCCTATTTATTGGTTTTACGGGAACACCCCTAATGAAAGCCGATAAGCAAAAAAGCATCGAAATTTTTGGCAAGTACATTCACACTTACAAATTTGATGAAGCTGTAAAAGATGGTGTGGTGCTGGATTTACGCTATGAAGCAAGAGATATAGAGCAAAAGATTACCTCATTAGACAAAATTGATGCATGGTTTGAAAGCAAAACAAAAGGATTAACTGAATTTGCCAAAATTGAACTCAAGCAAAAATGGGGAACTCTGAAAAAGGTTTTCAGCTCCGTTGGTCGCCTTCAAAAAATTGTTGCGGATATTCTTTTAGACATGGAGACCAGGGAAAGGTTACAAAACGGACGAGGAAACGCCATTTTGGTTTCAGACAGCATATACAATGCCTGTCGTTATTATCAGTTATTTCAGGAGAGTGGTTTTACTAGGTGCGCCATTATTACCTCTTTTGCCCCTACGCATACCAATATTAAAGGCGAAGGTGAAAATTATACTGAAAAGATAATGCAGTATGAGATTTATCAAAGAATGCTCAACGGCAAAACACCGGAAGATTTTGAAGATGATGCAAAAAAGCGATTCATAGATGAACCTGCACAAATGAAACTCCTGATAGTAGTGGACAAACTATTGACAGGTTTTGATGCCCCAAGTGCTACCTATCTCTATATTGATAAAAGTATGAGAGACCACGGCTTATTCCAGGCTATTTGTCGGGTAAATCGCCTGGATGGGGAGGATAAAGAATACGGCTATATCGTTGACTACAAAGATTTATTCGGCAGTCTTGAAAATGCCTATAACGACTTTACTTCAAAAGCCTTTGAAGATTACGATAAGGAAGATGTGAAAGGCTTATTAAGCGACCGATTGACTAAAGGCAAAGAACGCCTTGATGATGCCCTAGAAATCATTAAAGCACTTTGTGAACCGGTAGCACCACCTAAAGAAACAAAAGATTACATTGCTTACTTCTGTGGTAATACCCAAATAAAAGAAGACCTGAAAGACACCGAACCTAAGCGGGTAGCTTTATACAAAGCTGTAATTTCTTTGATTCGGGCATATGCTAACATTGCGGATGAAATGTTAGAAGCAGGTTATAATACTGCTGAAATAGCCTCTATTAAAAAGGATTTACAGCATTTTGAGAGTGTTCGCGAGGAAATTCAGTTGGCTAGCGGCGACTGGGTCGATTTGAAACAATATGAACCGGCTATGCGACACCTGATTGACAGCTATATAGGTGCAGAAGAAAGCAAAAAAGTTTCCTCTTTTGATGATTTTAGTCTGGTAGAACTCCTGGTAAAAGATGGCGAAAGTGCCTTGGATAAATTACCTGATAACATCAGGAAGAACAAAGAAGCAATGGCAGAAACCATTGAAAATAACTTACGAAAGGTAATAATAGAAGAAACCCCGACCAACCCCATCTATTATGAGAAAATGAGTACTTTGTTAAACGAACTAATCCAGTTAAGAAATGAAGAAGCCACAGAATATGAAACCTATTTGAAAAGCATAGTTGATTTAGCTGTAAAAGTGAAAAAACCTGAAACAAGTCGGGAATATCCGATAAGTATAAATACACAAGCCAAAAGAGCGTTATATGATAATCTGGACAAGGACGAACTACTAACGCTTGGCTTGGATAGTGCCATTATTGAAGGCAAACATGATGATTGGGAAGGTACGCTATCAAAAGAAAAACATTTAAAGAATAGAGTTGTTAAGCCTGTATTGGAAGAGTTTGGGAAATCAGAAAAATTAGACCTAATTTTTGAAATCATTAAACAACAGCACGGATATAAGTGATAATGGAAGAAACAAAAGTTTTAAATATCACTCCTGAAATATCTATTGATATTATCCGTAAAAACATCAAGCACATGCACCTGGCAGTTTATCCACCAACCGGCAGGGTGCGTATTGCAGCACCTTTGCGTATAAACGATGAGGGCGTAAGACTTTTTGCCATTTCAAAATTAAGCTGGATTAAAAAGAACCAACGCAATTTTGAAGCACAAGACAGACAACCCCCACGACAATATAAAGAACGAGAGAGCCACTACTTTCTGGGTAAACGGTACTTGCTACGCATAACAGAGCAAAATGAAGCACCGAAGGTTTTATTAAAAACTAAGACTTATTTAGACCTGTATATAAGACCAAACAGCACCACCTCGCATCGACAGGAAACCATCAATGAGTGGTATCGGACAGAACTAAAGAAACTTGTTCCAGGTATTATTGATAAATGGCAAAACCGTATTGGGGTTACGGTAAACGATTGGCAGGTTAAACAAATGAAAACCAAATGGGGAACCTGCAATATTGAGCAAAAAAGAATCTGGATAAATCTGGAGTTAGCCAAAAAACCTGTTATCTGTTTAGAATATATCGTGGTTCATGAACTTATCCATTTATTGGAACGCCATCATAATGACCGCTTTTTAACATTGATGGATAGTTTCATGCCTCAATGGAGATTCTATAAGGAAGAACTAAATCGTTTTCCAGTCAGTCATGGGGACTGGACTTATTGAGAAAACCAATTTTAACAATTAGAATCTGGAACTGATTTTATCTTGTAAAATTCAAGCGATAATCATATAATTAAGTAGTGCTTCATTTAGTACTCAAGTGTTATAGGGTATTTTTTGGGGTATTTTCAAATCTTCTTGGAAAAAAGCACTTTCACAACAACCATTTATCCACTCAACTCCAATCCCTTCACCCGCTCCATGATTTTATCCAATCTCATCCAATACAGTCTAATAAGCCACTGCTTTTGCTGGCTTATTCTGTTCTTATACCAAAATAGATGCAAGATAAACTTGGTAAATCCAACTCATTTTGAGGGTAGATTTTGGGGTATTTTTTCATGTCCCAAAAGAAATACCCCAAAGGGAGGTTGTAATGCCCCTGTCTGATCTGGACTGCCGAATCGCTAAATCATCATTAAAGACGTATAAATTGTTTGATAGCGGTGGATTATTTCTTGAAGTAACACCTACAGGAACAAAAATCTGGCGTTTCAAATATAAGTTTTATGGAAAAGAAAAGCTGTTGACCATTGGAAGATATCCAAATGTCTCATTATTACAGGCACGCATTAACCATGAAGAAGCAAAGAATAACATTTTGAATGGCGTTGACCCTGCACAAAAAAAACAGGAAGACAAAAAACTTAAACAGCTTGAATATGCCCAAACTTTTGAATTGGTGGCACTAGAATGGCATAAACGCAATTACAGTACCTGGTCTGCTAATTATGCTAGAGATATACTTCGCCGATTGCAAAGAAATGTATTCCCCTTTATTGGGCAGAAACCTATAAGCATAGTTTCAATTCAGGATGTTTTACTGTGTCTGCAAAAAATGGAAGAACGGGAGGCACTTCACCTGGCCAAAAGAATTGTTCAAATCATCGGACAAATTTTAAGATATGCAGTAATAACCGGAAGAGCCTCACGGGATTTTACACCAGATTTGAAAGGTGCTGTGAAAAAATATAAGAAAAAGCACTTTGCATCTATTGAACCAGATAAATTGAATTTATTACTTGAAGCAATAGACCGTAACGAACCGCGCCTGTATAAACAGACAATTTTGGGAATGAAACTCTTACTGCTAACATTTGTACGGACAATCGAATTAATAGATGCTCGGTGGGATGAGTTTGATTTGAAAGCAGGCACATGGAATATCCCACCAGAGCGAATGAAAATGAGAAAGTCTCACCTTGTTCCTTTATCACGACAAACAATATCCGTATTAAATGAATTAGCTGATACGTTTGGGACAAAAGGATATATTCTGCCAAGTATTGTGCATGGCAATGACCGAATCAGTAATAACACCATTTTGCAGGGTCTTGCAAAACTCGGTTTCAAAAAAGTAATGACCGGGCACGGATTCCGTTCATTGGCCATGAGTATTTTGAAAGAGAAATTGGGTTACAGACATGAAGTGGTAGATAGACAATTGGCGCATCTACCAAAGGGTGAAGTTAATCAGGCCTACGACCGGGCTACATTTATTCCTGATAGAATTAAGATGATGCAGGATTGGGCTGATTTTATTGATTCTTTGACTGAAAGGAAGAAATCTCCTCCAAGCATTTCTGTATATCACTCATTTTCCATGCCGTCACACGTGGACAAATCTTATAAGGTTTCGGGAACCTTCCCGTTTTACATCCATTCCACCACGTTGCCCTTGAAACAGGGATAACTTTCAATACCTGGCTCAATCGCATAAATCCGTCCATCTTCTCTAACTGAGCTAAATTATTAAGCATGTTGCATTCCTGTGTTTTAAAAATGGAATGATTATTCTTTTAAGTGCTTCATGATGTGAATTGGCTATTTTGTGTGACATGTAATCAGGTTTAGTGAAATCAATAAATATGGAGCCTAATCCATCAGCATTTCATGCAAATGTGTGTAAATTATTTCATTTAGGTTTTCTGACGTTATATGTATCAACTGAATTTCAGTCCTGCAAAGAATCCAATTACAAATAGTCCAGATGACAGCAATCGAAATGATTCTGCAATGACACAAGCAATCAGAAGGACTGTAAAATGCCTGATAATGAAGGAAAACTATTATCTCGCAAAGAAGCTGCAAAGTTTCTGGGTATTTCCCCTAACACCCTAGCCGTCTGGGCAAGTACAGGACGGTACAATCTGAACTTTATTAGAGTTGGACGACTGGTTCGATACAGAACTTCCGACCTTCGTTTGTTCCTTGAACAACGGTTAGCTTACTAAGTTTCAACATTTCTTCTTTCAAATTTTTGGAGCGCAACATGAATATTCATGCAGCGAATGAACTGTCTATTACTGAAATTCAGGAAAAAATCCGGCTTTCGCCTAATCCTCTTGAAGATAAACCCCTTATTGAACTGGTCTGTGAATACCTGAAAACTCATAAACAAGACCATACGCCGTTCGATGCAAGACGTTGGATTTCTATTATGGGTTCCTCCCAAGAAAAAGAGGCCTCAACAGACAATCAGGTTCAACTTATCAAAAAGAATAGTTCAATCCGAAATCCGGCTTTATTGGTTTATCTGAATGACTTGAATTTTCCTATCAATATCGCCAGACAGTATTTGGTTGAATTGAAGATTTATTCAGCTAGGCACAAGAAGCATTTTTTTGCTCTTGGTTTTCCTAATGAAAATGAAGGCTTCTTTATTACCAATCCATTGATGGAAGGCTGGATTGGTGAACCATACTTATCCTTTATTAAAGGGAAGAATCCAAAAACTGATACACTACATATCTTTCATTCTTGTTTGGATTATCTTTCACTGCTTTCTCATTTAAAAGTGGAAAAGATGGAAACTGACGCTATCATTCTTAATTCCTTGGAAGACAGAACACAAATCTTGGGATATATCTACCAATCTGCCTACAAGAAAGTTTATTCCTGGCTTCCCAATAACCCGACTGGCCGACGCGCCATTCGGCACATTTCCTCTCTTTTGGGTTCGGAAAAAAGCCTCATTCACATCAAAATGAATGCCTTCTACCAACCATTCGATAATGTGAATGATTGGTATTCTCAGGCTAGCCACTAATTGAAGGAGCATGAAATGGACTCATTTCCGACGAGTGAATATAACATTTCCAAAATTGAAATTTCTTATCACAATAAAATTCCACATTCAGAAAGGATTATAGTAAACGACCCAAACATTGCCTATTCCATTTTCCGTCGTGCGTGGGATTTTAGCAAAATCGAATTGCTGGAACAATTCAAGATTTTGTTGTTGGACAGAGGCAATCATTGTCTGGGAGTGGCTGATGTTTCAACCGGGGGCGTTAGCTTGTCACATAGCGACCCTAGGATTATCTTCTCTATTGCGCTTCTAGGTCATGCAAGCGGTATCATCCTGGCTCATAATCATCCTAGCGGAACGCTTATGCCAAGCCCTAGTGACAAAGTAATGACTGAAAGATTACAAGAAGGTGGCAGATTGCTTGATATCCCGATATTAGATCATTTGATATTGACCAAAGAAGATTATTTTTCATTTGCGCAAAATGACCTGATGGTTCCTAAGGTAAATCCTGTAAAAGTCAAAGGGAGCCGAAGACGCTCCCCATGAACCAAAACAACTTTTGCTGTGACTAAAAATCAAATCTAATGTTGGTCTGTCTGATTTCCAAATCTTTCTGAAACAAATCATTTCAACAAGCATCTATTCATTACCTCATTATGGGTGGTGTTTGCATGCTGTCAGCATGCCTCAAATCGCGCCGATGACGCTCATCCCCCCTTTTTTACTGCGTAAAAAAGGTTCCCGGGGGGACTCGCGCAAGCGCTCGGGGAGCTATCGTCGCGCTTTGAGCCATTTTTGCTGCCATCATCCACCACCCACAAAGGAGAACTGATGATGAACAGACCGCTTTTTTCAGAACTGTTTCAGGTATCAGAAATTGAAATCAGTTACTACAACCCAACACCTTACCAAGATAGAATTAAAGTCTCCAAGCCTTCGGTTGCTTACGACATTTTCAGTTCCTCATGGGATTTAGATAAGATTGAATTGATTGAGCAATCCAAAATTTTACTGCTTAATCAAAGCAGCCACTGTCTAGGTATCGTAAGTCTGACTTCTGGTACTATCAATTCTTGCCCACTTGATGCAAGAACTGTCCTTATACCTGCATTGAAAGCCAATGCAACAGCCATCGTATTGGCACATAATCATCCCTCCGGAAGTCTGGAACCTAGTCAGAATGATTTGGAAGCAACCAAAAGAATTGTCGCTGGAGCAAAGCTTCTAGACATCATAATTATGGACCACATCATTCTGTCACGTTACGGGTACTTTTCCTTTGCAGAAAATAAAATTCTACCAAATTAATAATCTCTCCCTATATGAAAGGAATCCCCATGCAAGACATGGTCAAACTTATCCGCCAGCTTTCCTATCGCCACCGTACACACAAGGTATTTTCAGATTTTGTCGAAATGTCCGCCATTGCATTAAGCAATGCAACGGATAAAGCCCATTTTGAACCCAGAGAAGACCGTTATCTAGAAATCGTGAAAAATTATAATCAAGAAGAACTCAACGAATTTTCTAATCTTTTGGGTTTGCTTGTCAATCATCTGGAAGAAAGACCGCAAGACATTCTTGGTGATGTTTTCCATGCGCTTGAACTGCACAACGAACTAAAAGGCCAATTCTTTACACCTTTTCCAATCGGTCGGATGATGTCCAAAATGACCATTGGTAAACGACATCAGGACATTATCAATCAATTTGACTTTATCAATGTATCAGAACCAGCTTGTGGCACTGGTGCCATGATTATTGCCATTGCTGAGGAATTGAAAGAACAGGGTTTTAATTATCAGCAATCCATGCATGTAACAGCCGTTGACCTGGATATTACCTGTGTCCATGCCGCATTTGTTCAATTCTCTTTGCTTCATATTCCGGCGGTTGTAGTACATGGCAATACTATAACCCTCGAAGAATTTAGCCATTGGTACACACCAGCCCATCAATTAGGCTTCTGGAATACAAAGCTGTCCCAAAAAAGTAAAGCTCTCAACCTCCAGAAAATCGTTTCCAGTGCTGATATAGGAAATGCACAACAATCAGATAAATCTGTGAATGATTCCACTCATTTAAACACAGATGAGAACATTGCCCCGATTGCGTTGCAACTCAAACTTTTTTAAACCCTCACACTTTCAAACCATCTAGCATTCAGGAGTTTATACATGCAACAGGCTGATGATATCTATTCCCGCATTACTAATAAAATCATTACTGACCTTGAAAAGGGAGAATTGACGTGGCGCAAGCCCTGGAATGCAGATTATTTATCCCAAAACGTCCAGCGACCTTTGCGCTCAAATGGTATCCCTTACACAGGCATCAACACCATTGCCCTTTGGGCTTATGGTGCAGAGAAAGGGTATCATTTACCGCATTGGATGACATTTAACCAAGCTATCACTTTTAAAGCATCTGTCCGTAAAGGCGAAAAAGGTTCACAGGTCATTTATGCAGACAAATTTTTGAAAGAGGAAGAGAACGTAGACGGTGAAAAGGAAATCGTGCCGATTCCTTTTTTAAAGACTTACACCGTCTTTAATGCCTGCCAGATTGAAGGTTTGCCCGCGCATTTCTATGAAACTGCTTTGCAAATTACAGATGATGCACCACAGCGCATTGAAAAGCTGGAAACATTCTTTGCACAAACCAAAGCGGATATCCGTGCCGGAAACAAGGCAGCCTATTATTCAATAGATGATTATGTGACGATGCCGCCCATTGAGAGTTTTCAAGCAGCAAAAGACTATTATTCCGTACTGGCACATGAAATGACCCATTGGACAAAACACCCGACACGCTTGAACCGTGATTTTGGCCGTAAACAATGGGGGGATGAAGGATACGCCAAAGAAGAATTGGTCGCTGAAATCGGGGCATGCTTTCTGGCCGCTGATTTAGGTTTTGAACCCATGCCGGAGGAAAACCATGCTGCTTATATTCAGAATTGGCTTAAGGCATTACAGGATGACAAACGCCTGATTTTTTCCGCAGCATCCCACGCACAGAAAGCTATTGAGTTTCTCCACGGCTTTCAGACATACGCATTGACAAAATAATGGCAGATTGAAGTTTATCAGATGATTTCAATTATTTGTATCATAGAAATATCTGCTTTGTTTGTCGTTTATGTTGCTGTCAGCATGGCCCAAACGCATTGATATGCTAACCCCTCTTTTTTTACTGCGTAAAAAAAGCTCGCAAGCGACTCCCGAAAATAAATGGATGCCTTCGCTGCGCTACGGATCAATTTTTTTTCGTCCGGGGAGGCATATCCCCGCTTTTTGGGCCTTATATGCTGCCATCATCAACACAAACAAAGGAGATTTGATGATGACAAACCAAACTGAAACCACTGCCAAAAAACTTCCTACGCATGATGTCTTTGCACATATCTTTACTCAAGGTTATTCCGAACCCAGAAAGCACAAAATCAGCTCTGGATGGGAGAACAAAGATGGAAAAGGTATCAACTTTCGCATCAATGGAACTATGTATGTAATTCGTGAGAATAAGGCTCAGCCTGATGAAGAGTATCCCAATCGGCCAACACATAGCGTTCATATCATCAGTTCAGGAAGAAACCCTAATGAATCCCAATGGTTTCAGGTAGGCCCTGGTTGGCTTCAGGAAAATTCAAATGACATTGTAAGCATTATCAATGGTAATTACTTCACAATACGCAAGCGTGAACCTTATATTCAATAATCTTCAAGCCCGGCAGATTAACCCCTGTCGGGCTTTACTTCTTTTCTTCAATCTCAATTCGGGTTACTACACATGCTTTTTGTTTTGCATACCGCTCATCTTCTTCTCTGATAATTCTAGGTAACTGGTCAAAAAATTGCCAATATAAGGTTGCCAGTCCGTAGCCGTATAACTTGATTTTTTCAGATGACAGTTCAATGGTAATGACATTCTTTTCGTTCTCCATAGCAAACTTAAAGCCAGAGACATAGGCATACGGAATTCCGAGCATTCTGCCGTCTTTCCAGATTAGAGCAAAGGTTCGGATTGAACCTTTGCTCTGGTACTGTTCATCGTCATCGCCTTGCGGCTCTGTCTCTGATTGTGCCGGATTGTTTTCTTTCATCTGACCGATGCGCAGCTTAAAGTCCTGGTTCATAAGTTTTATCTTTATCCGGTGTTTGTTTCTTTACCTGTTTTATGGTGGTCTTCTGTATATCCTTTGGCATGTCCTTATTCATTTTATCCCGGATTTGCTGCTGGATTATAGTATTGCCTTTATTCCTATTTCCTACCAATTCAATGGCTGATTGACGGTCGCCAATCCTGGAGGCATGTTCCATCAATTCTTTTTTATCGTCTGTATATATTCTGACACGTTCCCGACCTCTGCTGACTGATACATAGAACTGCTTAGAACTGGTGGCCGGGAATGTAGATGCCGGTTGCGCAATCAGCACTTCATCTACTGTTTTGCCCTGTGATGCATGGGAGGTAATGCAATAGGCATGGGTCAGGTGTCCATAGTCCTTATCTAATTCATATTCCGCATTGCTGATGACATTTCTTAATTGTACTTTGCCGTTTTTACTGACCCTTATCACTTCCATCATTTGCCCGTTGTTAAGCCTGTTTTTCTGTTCGTCAAAACCATTCTTTGTTATTTTCACAACATCATTTTTGGATAGCAGGATTTTGTTTTTTTCGTAAACCTCAAAATCCCTGCTTTTATCCAAGGGCAACAGAACACTTGTGCTTTCTTCATTTTGTATTTCAACACCTTTTGCTGAACTGTTTTTGATTGTCCATTGACTGCCTCTTTTTATACTGGGTCGGTTCTGGTTGAATTGTATCACGTGTCCTTCATGCAGATTGCGCCAGTCGGCTTTCTGCGCTTCTGTCAGGTTCAGGTTTTGCAGGCGTGAGACTTCCAGCTCCTTTTTGCCTAGCATGCCTGCGGCTCTCATTTTCTTTCGGATGGCTTCGGTCGTTTCATCACTTTGTTTGTGCGTTGGTGAAATCACCAATACCGACTTTTTATTCTTGACGGTTTCTATATAATCATTCGCCAACCCTTCGTAGGGTTTCATCCTATCTATTTCTTTGATGGCACCCATTTCATGCAGCTTTTCAAAGGCACTTTGCACATCACCCACCGATAAATCCTCAACTGCCTCTTTGTATCTGGCATTTTGTTGCCGATAAACCTGGCTGATTTCTGCGGTCTTGATACCGCCTACGGTATTTAATATCCGCAAGGCATCCCCCCGATCCACACTTGCGTGTTGCCGGGTATCGCCTACCAGTATCAGCCGTGCGTTCTGATAGGTCGCCAATTCCAGCAGGCTTGTCATGTTCCGGGTTCCTAACATGCCTGCTTCTTCGACAATCAAGACCTGGCCTAACAGGTTGGCTTGCATCTCTTTGTCTTGCTGCAATTTGGCAATGGTGTCTGCCTGTGTAAAGCCCTCCTGCCGGAGCATCCCACGGGATGCATCCGCCGATGGGGCAACGATGGTGACGGTCTTACCGGCCTTTTCAATCAGAGGCACCAGTTCCTGCAAGGTGGTGGTTTTCCCTGTGCCGGCTTTGCCGGTCACAATCGAAACCCGGTCGGTGGTACTTAATACATGTTCGATGGCGTTTCTCTGCTCACCTTTCAGTTTGATTTCTGGCAATTGGCTATACAAAGGCCGGAGTTTCCCCTGTCCCTGTCTTGCCAGCCTGACCATCCTTTCTTCCTCTGCCAGCACCTCTTTTGTGGTGGTCATTAATCTGCCTTTTTCCTGTACATATATCAGACGGGCATCCTGTTCAAAATTTTGAGTGATGGTGTCCAGCGTTACTTCAGTATGGCCTGTCGCGTAGCGATAGGCTGATGCGAGCAGCCTCCTGTCCTGAAGGACGGAGGCCCGTTCAAAGCCATGCTTCAGGGCATAATCCACACAGATTTCGGGGGTCAGTATTTGCTCGTCTTTTTGCTTCGCAAAACGGACGACCGAGTTTTCAGTCCGGCCCTCTCGGGCGGACTGTTCGTGAATTTGCCTGACCCATTCCACATTCAAGTCATCCATTGAATGAACTTTCTGCTTGGCGCTGCGCGTTCTCGCGCCAAGTTCGTCCAGTTCTTTGGCGCTAGTGATTCCTTTTTCTCTGGCCGCGCGGCCGATTTCATCGGTGCGCTTGGAGAACAGTTCAATCACATGTCTCGGAACACCTTTGACCTCGAACGAGTTCTTGGTCAGGCGTACTTCGTAGCCCAGCTTAATCAGTTCATCGGCCAGCCGTTTATGGAAACGGGCCTGATAATAAGGCATATCCCGCTTGATGTCGCGGAACTGACCAGCCTTGATGCGGTCTTCTTCTGCATCCCATGTCGCATTGAATACGAAACAATGGGCATGCAGATGTGGGTCCGGCATTGACCCGTCCACGGGTCTTGCCGTCTGATGGGTGAAATCGACCCACAGCAGCTCACCTGTTGACCTGTCGTAATCCTGGCCTTTGGTACGCACCCTTGTCTTGCTGTCGCGCTCCATGTCCTGCATGGTCGCCCTGACGCTTTTTTCAAAAGCGGTCAGGATATGACCATCCTTGGACAGGACGTGCAGGATGGAGACGGACTTCGGACAATGGAAGTTGATGTCATATCCGACCGTCCGGTCGTCTTTTGTTCGGGGGGTTAAGGGCTGGCCGGTTACGGGGTGGTTGTTGTCGCATAGCTTATCGAACAGGTCTTTGGTGACCTGTCCGGTAATCCCCATACGTTCTGCCAAACGGCCATGTATGACCCCTTGTAACTCTTGGTCAGTTACATAGTAATCCGACCTTGAGAGTTCATCTTTGAAGTAGGCTTTGGCATGCGCAGCAGACGTGCTTTGTATCATCCGTATCATGAGCCATTGAATTTATAGCTTGCCGGATTGGTTAATTAGATAATCGGTCGGTTCGTTAAATCTGGTATAATGAATGGCCTGAATTATCTGCCCTGGGGCTGTGCTGTGTTTTCTGTATGGAGCAGTTCAAGTTTAGTATCAGACATCTTCCCTAAGCACAGCTTAGGTGTTATTTTGCCACCGCAATTTCATCGTCTGTGAACTCATCTGCCAGCTCTCGGCGTAGGTCAGGGTCGGCTGGTTTGCGACCATAATATCTTACCCCTTTTGCATTGTTGATACCCAATTCGACAAAGGCTTCCTCTTTTTCTTCATTGAAAAGCTTGTTATCAATCACATTCATAATGAATGTATCTCCTAGTCTGTATAACAAGCGATAATGCAATCCATATGCCAAACTACAGAAAATCAAAACAAGGCCGATTGGTTGAAGCAATAGGACCAGAGCCAAACCCAGCAGGAAAAAGAACCCTGGTTCCAGTTTGGTTTCAATCTCTCGTAAATCCGGTTCTTTATTTTTTCCACTCCACCTAATAAAAAACGGGTGAATATCACCTGAATAAACACTAGTGCGGGCCATATCAAAAACAGAAGGAAGACGTTTGATTTCAAGTCTTCTTTGGCGACCCGCAATTAACAACCAGATGCTAACAATAAACCATGAGGCCATTTGGAGAATGCTAAACTTCCAAAAAGTTATCACAAAATCACCAAATTCTTTGAGAGGAGCCGGTGCGAAAATAGCTTGCCATTGACCCGGGCCTAATTGCCAAGGTAATATACCTAGGTCAATCGCAAAATACATGATGCCGCCGGTAATACTAAACATCTTGTACCCAAAAAATATAAGTATTAAAAAATTGATTATTACAATAAACCTTTCGTAACGCCGGACACCCATATTCCTTCTTATGAAAGTTTCCAGAAATGAGGTGGGTAATAAAAGTAGTAGTATAGTTGCAGTAACTAATAGATTTTGGCCGCCGGGTTGCAAAACACCTTTGAAATATAAATTCTGTTTCATAAACGGGAAGATTTAAGTTTGAAAATTAAGGTTTATAGTTCTGATCAAAACTCATCTTGATGTGGTTTTTCCCTTTGAAAATACTGTCTCCCTGTTGATGGAAATAGCCATCAACCTGTGCATTGTTTTTTTTCCCGCCTGTTCTGAGTTTACTAAAATCCTCGGGTCTGACAGCCCTTTCAAGTTTGATTGATTTCCCACGGCTTTGGGTAAATTCCTGTGTGATGGTAACATTGGAAGTTTCATCAACTACATAGATATCTCCAATCAGTTCAGAGGCATACCGGTTGGTTTCTAAATCAGCATTGGCGTGGAATATCTTGGTTCCTAATGTTCCCAGAAAACTTTTGACGCGGTATTCAGCCTTTTCACCGCTCATACAGGCATGGTAATTGGGTAGATTCTGAGAGATATATACGGTAGAAATCCGGCTGCTCCGGGCAGTTGCCTGATAATCGGCATCATGCTCATGTAGAAAATTTTGGGCTTCGTCTGCCCATAAAAATAAGGGTCGGTTATTCTCTTTGATAGACCGTTTTTCCATTGTTCTTTGCCAGATGTACTTAAATAAAATCTGACAATCGCGCCCAACCTTGTTATAGATTTTCACAGGAAGATTGATAAGAATAATCTTTCCATTCAGGCAATCTTCTGGGCTTATATTTGATTCATGCCGACAGAATAAAGAATAGACTGGTTCACGCAGCAGACGAAAAAGAAAACCTGAAAAGGTAAAGTCGATGATGGAACGGGTCTTATCTGGCATATCAATATAATTATCTTTGAAAAACTGCCTGACAGAATTATAAACCCTTACCTCTGGAAACTGGTTTTCAACTTCAAATTCCAAAGAACCTTCTTCATCTATTCTGTCTCTTTCCTCCTGCGATAGTTTTATATACCAGTTATCTACTTTTTCATTGACTATGTTGAGGGCTTTTTTAAAAGCTGTATTATAAGCATTGGTTGCTATCGAATCGTCTTCCTCCTTTGTTTTGGGGATTGACTGCACAATGTCATAGAGAACCTTGATGGAAATATTGCCGTAGGCTAATAAGCAAAGGTCAATTGTATTGAATAACAGCATGTCCAATGCTGTCTCCCAAAAGCCATCATTGCTTTTCCCGTTTCTTTCTTCGCTTGCTTTGATAACAGTTTTAAGGACCTCTACTACATTTTCGGTGATGGCATTTCTGGATTGTTCGGCTTCATATTGCAAAAAATTGAAGTGATATTGTCCATTAGGTTCAATAACCAGCAGATCCTTTTCACGGTTTGTAATCTTGCAGTATTCCTCCCATACTTCCTTTTCGTCCGGCTTGACAGTCAAAACCAATCCACCAAATCCGGCATTCAGGAATTTCAAAGCCAGCATCCGACCGGAACCGGAAGTCTTGCCCGAGCCTATACCGCCGAAAATCTGAACACCTTCAACAGCGTTGCGAATAGTCCAGTAGCCGGTTGATGCATTCGTGGAGATTTCAATAAGTGGATTATCTAAATCGAATTCACTCATCACGTAAGAAATTTTTAGTCACATAAAATGGATGAGACTAAAATACGATTTATCATTTGGTACTGAAAATGCTTTTCAGGAAATTTATTATTCGGCTGCTACTAAATAGGATTCATCGCCAACAACGGTGCTTGAATGGCCATATCTTCACCATATGTAAGCATTAATTCCCTGTATTGAATACTGGTCATTACTTTATAGTCTATTGGCAATAATTCTTTAGACGAAAGATTGACATTTTCTTTTGAAAGCTGATGGGTCAACCAGATAACCGCTGCCATTGAATATTCCAGGGGTGGTTCATAACCCAGAAATTGATTTATTCTTTCATGCGCTCTGTGAACATAGGTCATGTAGTTTTTGCAGTACAGCTTATATATTTCAGGTGCATCAAACAATCTTTGTTCAGGGCTTACATCTTTATTACGGATATGTTTGATTAATCTATCAGCCTGTTCATAGAAGTCAGCCTGGCCTAGTGACCCAAAGCGATACTGATTATACAGGATACGCAAGTCAGGTTCCTGTGCAATTGTTACAGCCGGTCTGGGTAGATAACCTAATCTTTTTTCAATCAACTCTTTAATCTTGCCATCCAGTTCAGGATATACTTTTTCTTTTAATACTAATTCGTCCCATGAAACGGAATCTTCAAATCCGTTCCCGATATCTATTTCTAGGCTGGTAAGTGTCTCTTCCAAAATCCCCATTATTTGCTCCGAGAAATAAGAACACTTTTATTATATTAGCATATTCATTTAATGTCAAATCTTTTCTGTATGAATAAGCCTGATAAATCTGCTAGTGAACCTTCTTTTCCTCCACCATTTGAAGTTTTCAATGAGGAATTGGACCCGCATATTGCCAATCTTCAAAATGCTTATCAGGAGTTGGAACATAATAAAAATAAGTGGGAGAAAGTCATAAAGAATTTGGAACAGATCACTATCTTCCATACCAGCTATAAAAATCTGGAGTCATTAGAGAGAGGCCTAATGCAAAATATAAAAGATTTGGAAGGCCAAGTTGAAAAATTGGAGGCAAGGACAATTGGATACATGGAGGGAATTTTAAAGGAGAATGATGTTGAACCTGAACAGGCAAAACAGGTAATGACCATTCTAGACGAGAAGATTCACCCGGAAAAATATGAGAACAAAAGCCCGGAGGAAGAAAAGGAGATTGGTAGAAAAAATAGCATTACTATAGAAAACCCTTATCAGGATAAGGAGCCAAATGAGGCAAGAGAAATAAGGGATAACATTAAAGAGAATATTCCTGTAGATACTGATTATTATTTTTATTTGCTTGAGAAAAATAAAATAAAGCTGGGACAGAATAAAGTGAAAGAGGAAAAACAAATGAATGATGAGAAACTTAATCCTAAAACTCCCAATCCTGGATACCTCAATTATCAGATAAATGTTCAGAAGCCCGTTTATAAGACACCAGACGATAAGAATATCGACAAACGAAAAGATGATAAAACACAGGAAATGGAATAACTCAAAATTCCTTTTCCATTCCCTTGTCTTTATCTTTTGACGGATATGGGTTCTTATCTGGTGCAGAGTCTTCTTTAAGGTAGTCTGGCAGTTTCGTTTTTAGCTGGTCTTTGAGATATTGTTCACGGCCATTCTGGATGCCTATTAAATATGAACTTACTGCATCAATCTTAGAAAGCTTCTCTGCAAGTCCTGGTTCAAATTTGGCTATGATATAACCATCATTGAAACCCTGTACTAATTTTGGGTCAGTTGTATTGTTTTGGTCCATAACTAAAAAGTGTTTCTGGTGTTTCTTTCAAGATAAGTGTCTATTGAATCTGTATCGTATAGAATGACTTTTTTCTGTGGCTGACTGAAACGGATTTTTCCTTCATCACGCAATTTCTGCAAAGTTGTTTTTGATTTGATATTCAACATTTGCATGGCAACTTTATCAGACACCCATTTATCCTTTTTGGGATATTGCTTTTCTTGCAGCCTGGCAAAAACTTTTTCTATTAATTCATAAAAGGCTGATTCTTCGAGACAGATAACCTGCATAGTTGAACTGATTTAATGTAATAATTTACTGAGCATTAATACACAATCATACTCCTTTTCACCAACTAATAGACTATCACGTTTTCTAAATAATATGTTTCACAGGTTATCTATTTCTAATCAGGTATTGTGTTTTAATTTAGCGTAAAAAACCGCTTTTATACCAATTAAATTATTAGAGAGAAAATAGAGTCGGAAGAATCCCATGAAAAGTAATTGCGGAAAGCAGCGGATAACCATCATTGCAACCCTGTACTATTTCTGGGTCAATATATTCATTGTTATTCATTTTCTAAATGGGTTTTTGGCGTTCCTTTCAAGATAGATATCAATAGAATCTGTATCATAAAGTATTATTCTAGGCTGGGGTTGGGAAAATCGTATCCTGCCTTCATCCCTAAGTTTCTGAAGAGTGCTTTTGGATTTGATATTTAACCTCCTCATTGCCACTTCGTCAGTAACCCATTTATCATTTTTAATATCGTTTTTTTCCTTTAGTCTTTGAACTACCTGGTCAACAAGTTCGTAAAAAGCACTATCTTCAAGACAAATTACCTGCATATAAAATGATTTTTGGACTGCTAATGTAGTAAAAATACAAGCAAAAAAACACAAAAATCCCCAAAAATAAGAATGAAGAAAACAGCAAATTGTTGTACCTATGTTGTACCAACAAAAAAAGGCAGCTACATTTTTACATGTAACTGCCTGATAATCAGAGTAGCGGGAACAGGACTCGAACCTGTGACCTTTGGGTTATGAGCCCAACGAGCTACCAACTGCTCCATCCCGCGATGTTGTTCCTAAATCGGACTGCAAAGGTACAGCTTTATTCGAAATAAAAAAACTATCTTTGCAAAAAAACAAATATTTTTTCTTGTGGACATCATTTCTCCGAATCATAAAGCCGGGTTTATCAGTATTGTCGGTAAGCCCAATGTGGGTAAATCTACCCTGATGAATATTCTGGTGGGCGAACGCCTCTCAATTATTACCTCTAAGGCGCAAACTACCCGCCACCGCATTATGGGTATTGTTAACGGTGTGCATCATGGCACCGACTTTCAGCTAGTGTATTCTGATACCCCCGGTATCATCAAACCCGTATATGAGCTTCATAAATCGATGATGCACTTTGTGCATGGCTCTTTAGATGATGCCGACGTGATTTTGTTTGTAACCGATATTTTCGAAAAACACGATGAGAACGATGTGCTAGAGAAACTTCAGCGCATAGAATCTCCTATTCTGCTAATCATCAACAAAATAGATTTGGCAAAACCAGAGCAGATAGAAGAAAAAATAGCCTATTGGAAAGAAAACTTCAAAGCTACTGATGTAATTGCCATTTCGGCGCTGGAACAACAGAATGTAGAAGGCCTGCTTGATAAAATCATTGATTTTCTGCCTAATCACCCGCCCTATTTCCCGAAAGATGAGTTGACAGATAAGCCGGAGCGATTCTTTGCGGCAGAAATTATTCGTGAGAAAATCTTTACCAATTATACCAAAGAGATTCCTTACAGCTGCGAGGTTGTAATAACGAGCTTCAAGGAAAAAGAAGATATGATTGTGGTAAGTGCCGAGATTTATGTTGAACGTACCACGCAACGGGCCATTCTGCTTGGCCACAAGGGCGAGCGAATAAAAAAAGTCGGAGTAGAGGCCAGACAGGAAATGGAAAAATTTTTCGGCAAAAAGATTTTTCTGGAACAGTACATAAAAGTTGAACCTGACTGGAGAAACAAGCGCAATAAATTAGAAAAATTTGGTTACGAATAATTCAGGCAGAAGTTTTAAACCCGGCTACCAATGTTATACCTTATCTTAAGTATTGTTTTTTCGGTCTTGTTGCTGATTAATTTCCGGATTTACCCGAAATACCAAATCAGCACTTTTCAGGCTATTGCTTTCAATTATCCGGTCTGTTTTTTAACAGGACTGGCTTTGATGCCCGAAGGGCAGCACTTCGAACTGAATTTTACTGAGGACTGGCCTATTTATGCCTTGTTGCTGGGTGTGGGGTTTATTATCACTTTTATTCTGTCTGGTGTTTCTACCCAAAAAATGGGTATTACGGTAACCTCACTGGCCAATAATATTTCGTTGGTTATTCCGGTTCTTTTCAGCCTTTTTGTGTTAAAAAATACTGGTCGCGCCTTCGACTGGCTCAATTATCTGGGCCTGGCTCTGGCTGTTGTGGCCGTAGGGTTAAGTACCTATAAACCCAACAAGGAAAAGATTTCAGGCAAAGGGCTGGATTTCCTGCTGCCCATTGCTGTGTTTTTGCTATATGGCGTTACCAATACGGCTATCAATTACCTGAACATGCAATACATCACCTCTACCGACCGCACCGTACCCGTTACGCTTGTAATGGTGCTGGGGGCAGTAATAGCCGGGGCGGTATCGTTACTGATTCAGGTTGTCAGAGGCAAAGAAAAACTAGCCGGTAAAAACCTGCTTGCCAGTATTACATTGGGGGTACCCAATTTTTTATCGTTCTATTTCCTGATACTTACACTCTCGGCCTATGGTAACAGTGGTGCATTTGTTTACCCCATTTACAACATTGGCGTAATACTGGTTTCGGCCACGGTTGCCTGGTTGTTTTTTAAAGAAAAGCTGACGGATCTCAACAAAGCAGGGCTTATGCTTGCCATTGTGGCCATAGCTTTGATTTCCTGGCAGGATATTCGGGGAATTTTTTAGGTATACGTGAACCCAAAGCCATAGTACTATGTTGATACTCAACAGAATTCCCTCTGTTTTCCCTATCTTTGTTCCCCCAATTATGGCAAATACCCAAAGAGACTCACAGACCTCTCTCTTTAAAGGTGTTTGAAATTTTGTTTTTTTTAGTTCAGAGGTCTTCATTTATAATTTATACCCGCTTAAGGGTTAGGGGTTTATGGCAAATATTGTTGCAATTGTAGGCCGGCCGAACGTCGGTAAATCTACACTTTTTAATCGTTTAATTGAGAGCCGTGTGGCTATCACAGATAATATGCCGGGTGTTACCCGCGACCGCCACTATGGACATGCCGTATGGACAGAGAAGTATTTCACAGTAATTGATACCGGCGGATACGTGGTGGGCTCGGAAGATACTTTTGAAGAAGCCATCCGTGATCAGGTAGAAATTGCTATTGAGGAATCGAGTGTTATTTTGTTTGTGGTAGACACCATGACCGGATTAACCGATTTGGATAAAGATTTTGCCAACGTTCTGCGTCGCTCAAAGAAACCTGTTTTTGTGGTGGCCAACAAAGCCGAAACTTTTGAGCGCCAGCAAACGGCATCAGAGTTCTATGAGATGGGCTTAAGTAACGAAATCTTTGCTATTTCGGCAGTAGACGGAGGCGGAACCGGTGATTTGCTGGATGCCGTGGTAAAAGAATTTGAAGACGATGGTATTGAAAACCCGAACGAAGGTATACCGAGAATTGCAATTCTGGGTCGGCCGAACGTGGGTAAGTCATCTTTTCTGAATGCCCTTACCGGTAAAGACCGCAGCATTGTAACCGATATTGCCGGTACTACCCGCGATGCCATTGATACCCACTACAAACTTTATGGCAAAGATTTTATTCTGACCGATACAGCCGGTATCCGTAAAAAAGCGAAAGTACACGAAAACATTGAGTTTTATTCGGTTTTGCGTTCTATTAAAGCCCTTGAGGACTCTGACGTATGTATTATTCTGCTTGATGCCAGCAAAGGAATTGAGGCGCAGGACATCAGCATTATAGCCAACGCGCATAATTCTAAAAAGGGTATTGTGCTGATGATTAATAAATGGGATCTGGTAGAAAAAGACTCAAAAACTGCCGATACCATGAAAAAGGAGATGCTTGAACGCATTGCGCCCATGAATTACATGCCCGTGATATTTGCCTCGGTTATAGAAAAACAACGTATTTTTCAGGTAATTGAAAAGGCCATGGAGGTTTTTGAAAACAAAACCAAAAAAATTACCACTTCAAAATTGAATGAGGTAATGCTGCCAATTATAGAGAACACGCCACCGCCGATGTTGAAAGGGAAGCAAATCAAGATTAAGTATTGTATTCAGTTGCCAACGCCGTCGCCTACGTTTGTGTTTTTCTGTAATCTGCCGCAGTACATCAAGGATGCCTACGAGCGATTCTTACAAAACAAGATACGCGAGCACTTCGGTTTTGATGGTGTACCAATCACGGTTTTTTTCAGACAGAAATAACAAACATCTATAAAAATGAAGAGGCCCCGTCTGATGACAGGGCTTCTTCGTTTTTAAACTAACTCTATTGCAATTTTTTATATTTAATACGCTTAGGTGTTACATCAGTACCCAGGCGTTTCTTTCTGTTTTCTTCGTATTCAGAGAAGTTGCCTTCAAACCAATACACCTGCGAATCTCCCTCAAACGCCAGAATATGCGTAGCAATTCTGTCAAGGAACCAGCGGTCGTGGGAGATAACCACCGCACAACCAGCAAAGTTTTCAAGACCTTCTTCCAAAGCACGTAGGGTATTTACGTCCAGGTCGTTGGTGGGCTCATCCAGTAACAACAAGTTTCCGCCTTCTTTCAGCATCATGGCTAAATGCACGCGGTTTCTTTCACCGCCAGATAGATTGCCTATTTTCTTTTCCTGGTCTGCACCCTGAAAGTTAAAACGGCTCACATAGCCACGGGCATTTACCTGTTTGTTACCCAGAATTACCCAGTCGTTACCACCTGATATCATCTCATAAACAGACTTACTGCCCTCCAACTGGTTATGTTCCTGGTCTACATAAGATAGTTTCACGGTATCACCTACCTCAAAGCTGCCCTCAAGTGGCTGCAGCTGCCCGGTTATAAGTTTAAACAAAGTGGTTTTACCCGCACCATTGGGCCCGATAATACCTACGATACCGTTTTGCGGCAGGCTAAAATTCAGGTCTTCATACAACAGCCTGTCGCCAAAGCCCATTTTTACACCTTTGGCTTCAATTACCTTGTTGCCCAGACGCGGCCCCGGCGGTATAAACAGCTCCAGTTTATCTTCTCTTTCTTTGCTATCTTCATTCACCATGCGGTCGTAGGCTGCCAAACGGGCTTTCGATTTAGCCTGACGAGCCTTGGGCGCCATGCGCACCCATTCCAACTCACGTTGCAGGGTTTTCTGGCGTTTAGATTCCGACTTCTCTTCTTTCTCAAGTCTGTTCTGTTTTTGCTCCAACCATGAAGAGTAGTTGCCTTTCCACGGAATACCCTCTCCCCTGTCCAGTTCAAGAATCCATCCGGCCACATTATCAAGAAAATACCTGTCGTGGGTAACGGCAATTACCGTTCCTTTGTACTGACGCAGGTGTTCTTCCAACCATAATACCGACTCGGCATCCAGGTGGTTGGTAGGCTCATCGAGCAGCAACACATCAGGTTGTTTCAGCAAGAGGCGGCAAAGTGCCACACGGCGCTTCTCCCCTCCAGACAATGTCTCAATCCTGGCATCTTCCGGCGGGCAACGCAGGGCATCCATTGCGCGCTCCAGGCGGGTGTCCAGTTCCCAGGCATCCAGTTGGTCCAGCTTCTCCTGCACCACGCCTTGTCTTTCAAGAAGTTTATCAAAGTCGGCATCGGGTTCACCAAAGGCATTGTTAATATCATCAAACTCTTTCAGCAAATCCACAATTTCCTGTACGCCCTCTTCCACTACTTCTCTCACGGTTTTGTTCGTGTCCAGTTGTGGTTCTTGTTCTAAAAGACCTACTGTATAGCCGGGCGAAAAAACCACATCGCCATTGATGTTCTTATCTAAGCCGGCAATTACTTTTAGCAAGGTAGATTTACCCGAGCCGTTGAGCCCAAGTACGCCGATTTTGGCTCCATAAAAAAAAGACAGGTAGATATTTTTGAGAATCTGGCGATTGGGAGGTATGATTTTACTCACCCGCTCCATAGAAAAAATTATTTGCTCACTCATCTTTAAACGTGGTTTCTAAGAAAGATTAGTTGTTTTAAGTTAAATTTTTTGAATAATAAAGGGAAAATCTGTTTTTTTTCTCCAAATAATAAAATTTTGTTTCAAATATCGTCATTCAAGTTTGCATTATACAAAAAAACTGCGAATTTTACCTTTTCAAACCACAACCCTTGACTCACAAGCCATGTGATTTTAATTATGGACGGCGCAACATTAGAAAACGAATACGCTTACATCAAAGACGGTAAGGTATTCTTAAAGGGCTATTTAGATATGCCCGACCGACAAATTGGCGAAGTAAAACGCACAGAAGAAGAAGCTTTCCAGTATTTCATTAACCGTTACCAGATTGCGGTAAATAAGGTTAATCAACTTGAAACAGAAATCGTTGAAGCCCAGAATAAGGGCTCCTTCTTAACGAAACTCACGCAACTTCGCAAGCGACTGCTGAACTTCGACGGTATCGGCGATTTCATTCCATTGCTCAACAAGTTAGATGAGCAAGAGGATTATCTTCGTGGGCTTATTGTTGGCAACCAGGCAAACAACCTTACTATTAAGCAAGCGTTGATAGCCGAAGCCAAAGAAGCCAAAGAAGATGTTGACTGGGGTATTGTAGCTGAAAAGCTGCAGGACATTAAAACCCGCTGGATTAGAACGGGCCCTGTTGACAAACCTTATCAGGATGATATTGAAACCGAATTCCGCGAAGTACTGGATGAGTTCTATCAGCGTAGAAAAGCCTTCTACGAAGAGCAGAACAGAATCATTGCCGAGCGGATGGAAAAATATAACGAGCTGGTTAAAGGCGCCGAGCAGTTGTTCCGCATGGGTAACTGGGAGTTGTCTTTTGCTGAATTGAAAAGATTGCAGAATGAATGGAAAAACGTGGGGGATGTACCTCCGAAACGTTTGAAGTTTGAATTCCGCCGATTCAAGAAACTTACCACCACGTATTATGAAAAATACTGCGCGGCTAAGGGTATTCAGATTAAAACCCGTGTTGACCCTCGCGTAGAGGCACAACAAAAAATGATGGAGGAAGCCGAAAGACTTGCAGAAGCGAAGGATATTTTTGCATCAACAGAAAGAGCAAAAGTATTGTTGAACGACTGGAAAAACATCAAGGTTCCTTCTCATCTGGCTGTTCGGAACGTGGCAGAGCGCTTCAGAGCTGCCTGCGACAAGATTTTTGAATTGAGCTACCTGATGAAGGTTATCACCAGAAAATTGCCGAACTATAATTATCTGAGCGAAAGACAACAGGTACTGACCAAGTATCGTGAAATGGAAACGATTGTTACCCGTGCCAGAGGTGAGTTGAAACAGCTCATTGAAAGCTATGACGGTGTGGCACGTAACCCTGACATGGACAAAATCATGACTTCGAACATTCAGACACAGCGACGCAAGTTGTTGATGAAAGAAGTGATTCTTGAAGAATTGAGACGTGCCGCTCAGAATGTGCAATAAGGTATAAAACCGTAACATAACAGAAAGCCCTGCTTGCGTGCCAAGCAGGGCTTTTGTTTTAAGAAACACCTATGCCTAAACGTAAATAAAAAACAGCGTTGCGGAAAATGACCACAACGCTGTCTGATTACCCTAAACTAAATACTAATGATCTATTATTTTACTTCTACAGTTCTGTAATCAGTTGGTTTCGGAGAGTTCGTTTGCACGCTTACTTCTTTCACCACGGTTTCTTTACCATTTGTAATTTCAAAACGGTAAGCGCCGTCTTCCAGGCCTTCCAGATTAAATTTCTTGGCAAACTGAGTTGCTTTTCTGTTTACCACCTCAACATAGATGGTTTCATTTTTAGCATTTTTTACACGAATCTCCACCCAGTTACCTTGCTCTTTGGCAATCATAACATTGATTTTCATGGAGTTCATCACACGATACATACCCACATCAAAAGTTTTGCCTTCAGGCAATTCAGTAGCAAATACTGATGAGATAGTGAACAAACCAGCTACAAGAGCTAAAGCGAAATTTTTTACAGACTTTTTCATAATTGTAATTTTTTAAAATTTAAATGTTAGCTTTTTCAATTTAATAGATGCACTTAAAAAACTTTTGTGTCAGCATTTAAGTTAATCGGCAAAATAACCTGATGAGCGGTTAAATGCTTAATAGCTTAAAGAACCGGTACCTTTTAATATTTCTTTGGTAATAATACGGTCGCCGTTTTTCAACTCAACATAATATTTACCAGGTTTCATGTTACTCATATCGAAACACAATTTGTATGCGGTAACTTTTTTACCGAGTACTTCTTCGTGTAGCAGGCTTCCGTCAGCATCCATTAATTTGATAGTGGCCGAAACCCCTTTATCTTTAGTAAGATTCATGTTCAGTTTCATTGAATTAGTATAACCGGCTTCGTACATCCCTACGTTAAGGTTACTACTTTTATATTCAATTTTTTTATCATCAGCATTGGCGTTGAATGCGATTGATGTTGCTAATAAAGCGATGGCGATGGTTGATGTTAACGTTTTCATAATTTTATTTTTTAAGATTTTATTTAATAATTTTTGATGATTTAAAATTAGTCGGGCTTTAGTTGTCAGTTTGGCTTTTGTGATGAATACCTGATTTTTTGTTCTCAATCTTCATTTTATTATGCCTCTGTTTTTTTGCCTCAACCGGTACTTGTTTTTCTTTGTTGATTCAAAGTTATGTGTTTTACTTGGTACTATGCTATACAAACTACTTGAATGGTTATTTTAAAAGGATAAACGGTTAGTAGATTTGATAGTCTTAATTGTCATTGAAATCAGAATTTTATTTTGTCAATTTTTAATTATTTTACTCATTCGCAACAAAAACAAAATTTTATTCTGCAAAAAGTTAAATATTGTTAAAATCTCTAATTTTTACTTTTACTGCTCTTTTGTTTTTATTGCTGCTTTGACGATTCAAATCTAGAGTGTCTTTTTCAATTAGTTAACTCCAAATTTATGAGCGGTCAAAGCTAATTCATGAACGGTTAAAGATTTATGTGTCATTGGCTTGATTCACTGGTTTCACAAAATTTTATTCTATCTGTATATACTTTACTTTAAAAAAAAGGTTACAAACAAAATAATATTCCGGCAAAATCGTTTTCGAGCCCTTTCCTTCATCCGTTCGTTATATATATATGACAAACTCGTGCCAAAAAAAATTAAAATTCTTTAAAAAACACATAAAAGACTTATAGTCAACAACTTAAATACATTTTTGCGTGCCAAAAAAAAACAACAGCTACAAAAATTTGTCCGTTATCGTACGTTTATATTCCGTTTCCGTACACTCTACACTTTATTCGCGGGGATTTTTCATCCATAATTATTAGCCAAAAGCGCGTGCAGAGGCTATTTGAAAGAGAAATAAAGAATAAATTTTATAATTTTTTTGAAGCATTCTTTTTAAAAAACTTGTAGCTTGCAAAGAAATCTATGCCTGCTACAGGCAGATACAGTAACATTCAACCTTATATATTCAAGATGAAAAAAATACAGATTCTAGCTGCTTCTTTTGCCATTGCACTTTTAGCCAGTTGTAACACCTACGCTCAGAACGGATACCCGTCTAACCCTCCGGAAGTTTCGCCTATGCCCATGAAACCTGAAATGACAGAAATCTGGAATCCTGAGGTAGTAGTGGTTACACCAGGTAAGACCAATGCCGATGCTCCGTCTGATGCCATTGTGCTTTTTGACGGCAAAGACTTGTCGCAATGGGTAAGCGCTAAAGACGGCAGCCCTGCAAAATGGAAAATCGTAAACGGCATATTAGAGGTAGTTCCAAGATCGGGCGACATTAAAACCAAATTGAAATTTGGCGACTGCCAACTGCATATTGAATGGAGCGCCCCGGATGAAGTAGCAAGCGCAGGCCAGGGCCGTGGTAACAGCGGGGTTTTCTTCCAGGACCGTTATGAGCTACAGGTATTAGACTCTTACCAGAATCGCACTTATCGTAACGGTCAGGCGGGTAGTATATATAAAGACGCAGCTCCATTAGTAAACGCCATGCGTGGACCATTAGAGTGGAACACCTATGATGTAATCTATACCGCACCTCGTTTTAAACCAGATGGCCGCCTGGATTACCCAGCCCGCATTACAGTATTGCATAACGGTGTGCTGATTCAGAACAATACAACCATTCTGGGTCTGACCAACTACATCGGCCTGCACTTGTATCCTGAGGCGCATGGTGATGACGTAATTCACCTGCAAGACCACGGTAACAAAACACAGTTCAGAAACATCTGGATAAGAAAGCTGTAATATTAACAGCTTACATATAAAGTTAAACACAAATGCCGCCTCCACAAAAGAGCGGCATTTATGTTTGATACCAACTAATGCCACTAGAAATATTAAATTGTTTTAATCTGCTATTAAGCATAAACCAAACCCCTGCACCTGTTGTTGATATACAGGCAGGTGTTTATGATTTTGGCCTGTTTTCTGCCTGCATCGCACTATTTTCTTACACTTCAAATAGATTACAATGAAACAAAGTAAACTCGGGAATCAGGGGCTGGTAGCCTCGCAGATGGGTCTTGGCTGCATGGGCATGTCAGAATTTTATGGTAATAGTGATGACACCGAATCTTTGCGCACCATTAACCACGCTATTGATGCAGGTATAAATTTACTTGATACCTCAGATATTTACGGCCCTTTTAAAAATGAAGTACTGCTTGGCAAGGTTTTAAAAGAAAGACGCCACGAAGTGGTGCTTGCCACCAAATTTGGTATTGTAAGAAGTGCGACAGACCCTACCGTAAGGGGTTTTAACGGCACGCCCGAATATTGTAAAAAAGCCTGCGACAACAGCCTGCAAAGGCTGGGTATTGACACCATAGACCTGTATTACCTGCACAGGGTAGACCCGAACGTACCCATTGAAGAAACGGTAGGCGCAATGGCCGACCTCGTGAAAGAAGGCAAGGTAAGGTACATTGGTTTATCAGAGGCAGCTCCTGCCACACTGCGCAGGGCATTTAAGGTGCATCCGGTGTCTGCTTTGCAAACTGAGTATTCGTTGTGGTCAAGAGAACCTGAAGATGAGATTATACCTACCTGCCGTGAACTAGGCATTGGTTTTGTGCCTTACAGCCCGCTGGGAAGGGGTTTTCTGACAGGAGAAATCAAGAGCTTTGATGATTTGGCTGCGGACGATTTCAGAAGATTCTCACCACGCTTTCAGGGAGAAAACTTCAACAAAAACCTGGTTCTGGTAGATAAAATAAAACAACTGGCTGCGCAAAAGGGCTGTACGGCCTCTCAGTTGGCATTGGCATGGGTAATGGCTCAGGGAGACGACGTCTTCCCGATTCCGGGTACCAGACGCATCAAATATCTGGACGAAAACATGGCTGCTGCCGATATTAAATTAACAGCAGCAGAACTAACTGAAATAAATAGCATTGCCCCAAAGAACATTGCTGTGGGCGACCGCTATCCGGCTGCCAGTATGCAATTCTTAAATGGCTAAGGTTAAAATGCATAGAGCCACTTCAAAGGTGGCTCTATACAATTCTTAAGACAAATTCAGAAATCAATACCTTACAACTCCCTCTCTTGGTGCAGGAGGTGCTTTAGGGGCGGCTGCAGGTTGAGGGACACGTCTTATCGGCGATTTTGGAACAATGGGGGCATCTAACTGCGCCGGTGGCACAGGTGGCAAAACCCCGGCCCTGCCAATCAGGTGTGGCTTGGGTGGCACAGGAGGAAGGGCTTTACCGAAGTAATGATTGATGTTTCCGCCATTAGCATAAGTACTGAAATTAATACTTTCACCTTTTACTTCTATCCTGAAATCTTTATCTTTCAAACCTCTCATTTGGCTGCCCCAGTTTTTATTAATCAGGTTCCATACTTTTTCATAAACTGCCTGTGGCTGTGGTTCCATATTTATCAGCAGCTTTTCGCCTTTCAGCCGTATCTCGTAGTCTTTCTTGTCTTTAATTAATCCTGCCTTATAGAGCGACTCCGTAAAATCGGCAAACTCTTTCCTGAAACGGGCTTCTTCTTCATTGGCCAGCTTTTCTATTATGCGGCCTTTTTCTTCCATCAGGTGGCTAAGGCTGTCCATTGGTTTGTCAAAACGCTCTACTAACCTTTGCATACTGTCCATAGGAGCGTTCAGTTGTTCCATTTTTTGCTGAACAGACATCATTTCCTGTTCTACCTTCTTCATTTCCTGTTCAACCAGGCGCATCTGATTTTCTAGCTCCCGCTCTTTTTTCTGTAAAGCCTTTACCTTTTGTTCGGCATCTGCCGGCATTTTTGAACCACGATACTGGTTTTCGAGTTTTCTTATCGCAAGGTCGACTTCCTGCATTTCTATGGATATGTTCTCTATCTTTCTTTGTGGCACTTCCATTTTAGCCGATATCAAATCCATTTCTTTGCTATGCTTCTCCATCTGCTTACTATATTTATCCTCTATTTTTTGCCAGTGTTTTTCTCTTAGCTGGTTGTATTTCTCCATCTCTTTATTTAGCAATTCCATCTCATTCTCTACCTGTTGCAATCTTGTAGTATCGGCTGTATAGCCTCCGTACTCAAAAAACTGTTGCCTTACTGCATCCATTTCAGATTCATGAATACCTGGCACTACTGCAAAATTTGCGTTTTTTGACCTCAGAAAATCAATAGCAAAAAGCTTCATATTATCAAACTCCTGGCCTTCAAGTACTTTACCTTCTTCTATAATTTTTACTATTTCACCTTTTTTATTCTTATAAACACCCACATCCTTTTTATCTTTTTCAAAAAAGTAGAAGTCCATCTCTTCTCTGGTTTTATCTGGCCTGGCACTGCTTCGGGTTGTTTTATCAGTTGTGGCAATTCTCTCCTGCCCATAAGCTACCCCAACTGCAATAATCATAACCAATCCTACAAAAACAGCCCAGTTGCCGTAGCTCATTGGTTTGGCGTCGTTAATGCCTACAATGCGCTTGATTCTGTCCATAAAAGTTTGTCTTTTGGCGCCAAAGGCCATTGCCAGGCGTGGTTGCTGCTGAAAAGTAGCCACCTGGGTCAGTGCTTTGGCAAGGGCCAGTCTGTCACCGCAGATGTTAACGGCGTAATCGTCGCAGCAGTTTTCTCTTTCATCACGCACCTGTGCTGAAATAAACCAGGTAGCCGGATGATAAAAAAACAGAATTTCTACAAAACTCTGGAAGATATTAACGAGGTAGTCGTAACGTTTAATGTGCGCCAGCTCATGTGCCAGAACGGCCTCTAGTTGTGAAACAGTAAGACCAGACATAATACCTGCCGGTAGCAGAACGATAGGTTTTATCCAGCCGATGGTCATAGGTACAACTGCCTTAGCCGATTCGAACAAACGTATGGGTAATTTCAACTGCATTCTAGCTTGTAAATCTTCCATCATGCCCAGTATTTCATCTTTTACCGGATTAATAGATTGTACTTTCAGTTGTTGTACATACACAAAGCCTACAATTAGGCGCAACAAAAGCAGGTTAGCGCCAATGAACCAGAAAAGAACGAACGAATTGAGGTTGGACTGTATGAAAAGTTCTGCCTGCTGAATGAACGATAAACGGGTGGCTGCACCAAAGACGGAAACGTTGTCAAGGCCGGTGGCCGCGTTCTGAATAAAAAATGCCGTGAATCTTTTTTTGCCTTCAACCAGATTTTCAGCTGGTTCGAACACAACAAAAAATGTTACAATAGCACTAATAAATTGTAGGCTTAATGCACCTATACCCTGCCAATAGCGCGCATGAGATACTTTGAAAACCTGGCGTAAAATGCCGAATGCAACTACAATAACAATGCCCTGCCATAACGAATGAAAGAGGGTCCAGCCCAGTGCAGAACTGATGTTTTCGGGGATACCCGTAGTAAAGTCAAAAAGCTTTTTCATAATTTGTTAAGTATTTGTATTGTACGTTTAGTAATAGGTTACTTTGCTTTTTCGATAGAATCAATCAGTTTTTTGATTTCATCCAGTTCTGCTTTGCTTACCTGCTGGTTGCCCAAAGCCTGCATTACCATGCGGGTAGCAGAGCCGCGAAACGCGGTGTCAATAAATTTATCGAGAAGCATGCCCTGGGTTGACTCCTCACCTACTGCGGCTTCATAGACATGGTACCGGCCTTCGTCGGTGCGGCTTACCAGTTGTTTCTCAAACATAATCTGCATCAGTTTGAGTGTTGTCGTATAGCCCACTTCTCTGGTTTTAGACAGCTCGTCGTTCACCTGTCGAACTGTGGCTTTACCTAATGCCCAGAGTATCTGCAATATTTCCAGTTCCGACTCTGTGGGTTTAATCTTGATTGGCTTTTCCATAATTATCTTTTTCCTTAATTTGTTTTCTTCTTTCCGGACCGAAGAAATCATCTACGAATTATTTCGTAACAAATGTAGTATAAAAGGAATTACACTTCCAAATTTTATTACGAATTTTTTCGTAGATAGATTGGAATTAAGATTTTTTAACTGAACAGCCTTACTAAAAGCCTGTTGATGAGTAGATTAAAACAGAATAGTCTAGCGAAATGGTTTTTCAGGTTGGTGTTTCAAAAAGAAAAGTTAAAAATATTATTTGGCAGAAAATCAATTTGAAACAGACAGTTAGGTTAGATAAACTTCACTTCTTCTTCAACTCAATGTCCATCGTGGCAGCAGGCATTTCAACAGAAACCCGGTCGATGTCTCCTTTGGCATTCATCAGGAATTTGAATTTAATACCCTCCCAATCGCCCTGGCCTTCAAAGATATCGTAATGATAGTGGCGCAACGCTATTTTTTCAGTGTGGAAGTCGGCCTTCAGTGTTTCACCATCCATTGCCAATGTAAGCGTTCCGTAGGCAGGGTGTTCATAAATACCTGCATAGCTGCTGAGCGTGTGTGTAGGTTTGGTATCTTTCTGGCGTTGGGCTTCGTTATCTAGTTTTGCTTTGGCCGATTTCTCTTTGGCATCCGTGAAATCTTTTCTCAAACGGCTGTTCCAGTCTATTACGTTTTTTTCAAGGTATGTATCTACAATGTAATTGGTAACAGTGTTTACCAAATTGTAGCCCACTGCACCGGTGTTGGTGGTTATGAATACCGCCAAGTTATTGTTCGGGAAAACGGTCATTAAAGACCGGTAACCTTCTATAGACCCACCATGCTGCCGCCGGAGATGCCCGCGATAGGTGTTGATGTTCCACCCCATACCGTAGGTGCTAAAGCCCAGTTCAGGGTATTTTGCTTCGGCAGGCTGCACAACCGCCCAGGGGGTGTGGTTTTCGTTCAGGTTTTTCTCTGATACTATTACCTTACCATCGGCTTTTCCTTTATTGAGTTGCAGCATAAGCCAGTTGCTCATTTCGGTTACGTTTGCTTTTACTGCCCCGGCAGGGCCAATGCCGTCTACATTGCTATCAAAGCCTGCTTCTTTGGTGGGGTTCTTCTCGTCATCATAAGAAAGGGCATAATCACTACTTTTCAGCATTTCGGGGTAGGTCAATACTGTGGTTTTCATGCCCAGGGGGTCAAGGATTTTCTCCTGCATAAACGCCTCCCAGGTTTTACCCGACAGGCGTTCTATCAACACACCTGCTGCCATGTACATCAGGTTATTATATTGATACTGGGCATATATGGGTTTGTTAAGTGGCAGGTATTTGAGCCTGTCGAACATTTCTTTTCTATTCAGTGGAGCCGATACCCAGACGTAATCATGACGAGGCAGACCTGAACGATGCGAAACCAAGTCTCGCGCTGTAATGGTGCGCGTGGCGTATTCATCATTCAGCTGAAAATCCGGCATGTATTCTTTTACAGGTTTATTCCAGTCCAGCTTACCTTCATCAGCCAGAATAGCCAGGCAGGCAGCCGTAAAAGACTTAGAGCATGAGGCAATGCCGAAAAGCGTATGCGCAGTTACCGGGGCCTGGGTCTTTACATCTTTAACCCCGTATCCTTTGGCATATAGCAGTTTTCCGTCTTTCACTATACACAAAGCCGCACCTGGCACGCTCCATTCAGTGAGCATTTTATTAACAATTACATCCAGTTGTTGCAGTGTATCGGGAGCAACAGGCGCCTTTGCTTTTTTCTTTTGAGCAAAGGCAGGAGAAAGAACAAAAAGGAGAAGAAAGAGAGAAATGTTTTTCATCAGATTTTGTTTAGGTAGTGGTCAAATTTAAACAAAATCTGATGAAAATTACGTTTTAGCTAAGCTGAAATTACAACCCTCTCAGCCAGGTGGTCAACAACCTTACACCATAGGCAGTGGCCGACTTCATAGAGCCGTACTCAGAGTCTGCAAAGGCCATACCGGCGATATCTAAATGCGCCCAGTTGCTGTGCCCATCGATAAAAATCTCCAGAAATTTGGCCGCCGTAATCGCCCCTGCAATGGGCAATGAAGAAAGGTTCTTCACATCGGCAATGTCAGACTTCATCATGTCTTTGTAATCATCCCACAAAGGCAGGCGCCAGAGTTTCTCGCCACTCAGTTGTCCGGTAGCCAATAGTTGCTCTGCCAGTTCATCGTTATTAGATAACAGCCCGGCAGCATTATACCCCAGTGCCGCAATGCAATTGCCCGTAAGCGTTGCCAAATCTATGATTACTTCCGGTTCGTATACCTTTTTTATATAAGACAGACCATCAGCCAGAATGATGCGACCCTCGGCGTCAGTATCAATTACCTCAATAGTTTTGCCTGAATAAGTATTGATTACATCACTGGGTTTTAAAGCATTGCCATCCACACAGTTTTCTGTTACAGGAATCACCCCAATCAGATGTACCGGAAGTTTTAACTTAGCGGCCAGTTCAATAGTACCTAATACGGCCCCAGCCCCGCCCATGTCAGACTTCATGTAGCTCATGCTACCCGAACCTTTAATAGAAACCCCTCCGGTATCAAAAGTTACGCCTTTACCTACCAGACCGATTTTTCTGAGGGGTTTTTCAGCCAGTGCTGACAGGTTATATTCAAGCACTATGAATCGCGGCGGGTTTTCGGTGCTGCCTTTGCCAACGGCCACTAAGGCACCGAGGCCAAGGCCCTCACATTCTTTTTCGTCAAATACCTTTACATCAAAGCCATACAGTTCGCCTGCCTGCAGGGCGTATTCAGCCATTTTTTGCGGATATTTGATATTGGCCGGGGCATCTACCAGGCTCATAATCCTGATTTGCGTTTTGGCAGTCTCCTCCCCTATCTCCGCTGATGTACGAGCTTTTTCCACAGTTTTTTCAGGAACGACGATAGTCAGCTCCGAATCAGCTGAAAAGAAATCAGCCTCCGCTTTTGTATCTGTTTTAAAAACTCCGATTTCGTATTCGGCCAGACAAACACCGTTGATTATATACTCAATGCTGGTTTCCAGCTTGCTTGCATTCAGGTCTATGCCTACCGCCAACGGTAGCCTTTTTTTATGCTTATAAAAGAATGAACGTAAAACTTTGATAAAATCAGCCTGTTTAGGCTCTTTGCCAAGCCCAATAAGATAAATCTTTTGAAGGTCTTGTTTGGCTGTGTAAAGTGGCAGAATCTCTTTCAGCCCTGCTTTAAAATCTTGTTGCAATGCGTCTGCACTGAGCCCGGCCTCACCGGCAATTTTAACCAGATTAGCTGATAGCTCCTCGTTATCTAACAATGGATATACAATCGCCTGCGGGCTGTTCAGTTGAGAAGAGATATTAATTTTCATAAGCTTTGTGTTCAGTAATAAGACCTGTACAATAAATACACCAATGCCAATGACTTAATAAAGCAGTGGTAAAAAACAATTAAATAGCATCATGGCATTAATAAAACAGCCATTCAAGGGCTTTCGGGAACTCTTCCCCCCATCTTTTTTCGTCATGCCCGCCTTTCGGGTCTTGCGAAATCTTTATTTCCAGTTTTTCCTGGCTCCAGCCCTGTGCCTCCATGGTCTGCTTTAGTTTTTTCAAATCAGGTATCATAGGAGTACCTTCTTTGCCGCCACCATAAAGGTATATTTTACTGCTAACGGGGCTAAAGAATTCGCCGATATCAAAATAAATCTTGCCTGATACCCACAAAGAAGGTGAAAATACCATTAATCGACCGAAGGTCTCCGGGTACATCAAACCTGCGTATAAACTGATTAATCCGCCCATTGAACTACCACCTATACCCGTTGCGGTAGCCTCTGGTTTGGTACGGTAGTTTTTATCAATATAAGGTTTCAGTGTGCGAACTACAAAATTGGCATATTTCATGCCCAACCCTTTGCCTTTTGAGGGCACGGTGTAGGGCGAGTATTCTTTAAAGCGGTCTTTGTCTCCATGGTTTATGGCTACAATAATAACATCGCCTTTCTTTTGCCTGGCCAGTAATGACAAGCGTTTGTCTATTTCCCAGTTACCGTAGTCAGAGCCCTCACCGAAAAGGTTCTGGGCATCCTGCATATATAATACCGGATAATGCTTTTCTGTGTTTCTTTTATAATCATGTGGTAAAAGCACATGAATGGCACGGGTTGTTACCAATTGCGGAATGGCAAAACTGTCGGAAACCAATTCAACCTCGGGCATCAGATTAGCAATAAATGCGGTAGAGCCTTCTAGCCGCCAGTAAGGCACAAAGTCTTTTACACTGCCCTGTTTTCTGGTGATAATCCGATTAGCCGGAGAGTTACCGTAATCATCCAGTTCTACGTGGTCCCAACCGCCTCTGGTATATTTGTATTCTATTTTTTCGGGAAGCGGCCCTTCTGGCGAAAAATTAAACTTATATTTTCCTTTTGCTACCTTCTGCATTTCAAACTCTGCCATATCCGGATACCAGTTACAGAAATTTCCGGTAAGGTAAACTGGTCTATCGTCGTCGGTGGGTGTTGTTAACTCTAAACTTAACAGTGTGCGATTGCTCATTTTTTACTTTTTGTATCCTGATTAACTGTCAAACTTACCTAACAAAACTGTCTTTTATAAGTTTGAGTTCAAAAAAACAATCAATTTTTTAATTACAAACAACTGATTTTCAATTGTTTGTACACATAATAAAAACAACCCTTCTTTAAAAAATTATATTCTTTGATATTGTTGGATACAAACCAACCCTTGCCGGTAGCGCTGGTCAGACCAGGGCATCCCAAAGAATCTCTACCGGATGCAGGGCTTTTCTGCCGGTGCCATCATGTATCTGGTGGCGGCAACTGGTACCGGGTGCCGCAATAATTACTTCTTCGGGTTGTTTTCTTACCGCAGGGAAAAGCACCAACTCACCTATTTTCATTGATATATCAAAGTGTTCTTCTTCATAACCGAATGAACCCGCCATACCGCAACAGCCCGATGGAATGAGATGGACCTCATAATTGGCCGGGAACGACAGCATTTTTTTGGTGGGTGTAAGCGATGCCACCGCTTTTTGCTGGCAATGCCCGTGCAGTTTTATGAGTTTTTTCTCGTCAGTAAAACTGTTTTTGCTGATATTTCCTTTATCTATTTCACGGGCAATAAACTCGTCTACCATCAGGGCATTTTTAGCCAGTTCGCGGGCGTCATCAATTAACTCTGCATCAACCAGGTCAGGATATTCATCTCTGAACGTTAAAATGGCTGACGGCTCAATGCCTATCAAAGGTGTATTTTCATTTATGATACCCTTCAGGAGATTAACATTCTTATTGGCCAGCTTTTGTGCATCTTTCAGCATACCTTTAGACAGAAACGCCCGGCCTGCATCTGTATGCTCGGGGATAACAACCTGATACCCCAGCTTTTGAAGCAGGAACACAGTCTTTTTGCCAATCTCAACATCATTAAAATTGGTAAACTCATCACAAAACAGATAAACCTTCTTTTCAGCACTTTTGTCGTTTGTTCTGGCTACGTTTTTATCGTACCAGCTTTTAAGGGTGTCTTTCTGTAAAAGGGGCATGGTGCGCTCCGGATGGAAGCCCACTAATTTATTCGCTATTTTCCGTAAAGGTGCGTTGTCGAAAACCAGATTATAGGCCCAGGGTACATAAGACGCTATCTTGCTCATTTTTGAGTAATTACCCACCAGCCATGAGCGCACCGGCACGCCGTGTTCGTCGTGGTAATGTTGCAAAAACTCCATTTTCAGCTTGGCCATGTCTACGTTTGACGGGCATTCTGTCTTACAGCCTTTACAAACCAGGCACAAATCCATCACCTCTTTTACTTCTTTGCTATCAAAGCGATTGAGCTTGTCAGAGCGTGTCAGGGTTTCTCTCAATATATTGGCTCTGGCGCGGGTAGTATCTTTTTCGTTGCGGGTAGCCATATAGCTGGGGCACATAGTGCCCCCACTCAACTCTGTTTTACGGCAGTCGCCTGAGCCATTGCATTGCTCGGCGTGCTGCAAAATATCCTGATTATGAAACCTGAACACCGTTTTAAATGCTGGTGTTTGCTGGCCGGCCTCATAACGCAAGAACTTATCCATTGGCGGGGTATCAACAATCTTATTTGGATTGAAGATATGCTGAGGGTCCCAGACCTGCTTCAGTTCTTTAATTAAATCGTAGTTTTTATCCCCTATTTGCTGGCGGATAAACTCTCCTCTCAAACGACCGTCGCCATGCTCACCAGAAAGCGAGCCTTTATATTTTTTTACAAGGGTTGAAATCTCTTCAGCAATTAACCTGAATTGCTGATGCCCTTCCTGCGTTTTCAGGTTAATAATGGGGCGAAGGTGGATCTCCCCTGACCCTGCATGGGCATAATGCACCGCCGACATACCATGTTGCGCCAGTATCTTATTGAAATCTACGATAAACTCGGGCAGGTCGTTTACATCAACTGCCGTGTCTTCAATCACAGCTACGGCTTTTTCATCACCTGGCAGATTCGACAATAAACCCAATCCTGCTTTTCTCAAAGTCCATATTTTCTTGGTATCTTCTCCGAACAATACCGGAAAATGATAGCCCAGCCCGGCAGCACGCATTTCGGCTTCCATAGCAGCTGCCAGTTGCTGAATTTCTTCTATGCTGTCTCTTGACAATTCTACTACCAGTATCGCCCCGGGGTCGCCTTGTACAAAAAAGCGGTTCTGCCGCTGCTCTTTATTTTCTTTGGTACATTCTAAAATGTAATGGTCTATCAACTCTACGGCCGATGGCTTGTATTGAAGCGCAATCAGATTGGCACGCAGCGACTCGTCTACCGAATTGAAATGCACGCATACCAGTCCTGAAAATTTGGGTGGCAGCGGATTTACATGCAGCTTGATTTCAGTAATGAAAATCAGCGTCCCTTCTGAGCCTGCTATCAGCTTACAAAAGTTGAAAGGCGCTGTTGAATTTGGGGTAAACACTTCTGTTTCCAGCAGCTCGTCAATGGCGTAGCCTGTATTGCGGCGTTCAATGGTTCGCTTCGGGAACTCATTCCTTATTTCCTGTTGATTTTGCTGATTGCTCAATATCTGGTTGACATGCCTGTAAATTCTGGTTTCCAGACTATCATCGGCTGAACCGGCCTTTTTCTTAAATTCATCAATACTTAAATCCTTAAACTCTACATAACTGCCATCGCTGAGGTATCCTTTTACTTCCATCAGGTGGTTACGGGTAGAACCATACACTACCGAGTTAGAACCACATGAGTTATTACCTACCATGCCGCCAATCATGGCTCTGTTGGCCGTTGAGGTCTCGGGGCCAAAGAACAGCCCGTGCTGCTTCAGGAACATGTTCAGCTCGTCGCGTACTACGCCGGGTTGTACTCTTACCCAGCTTTCTTCGCGGTTAAGCTCCAGTATTTGGGTGAAGGTTCTTGATACGTCAACCACAATGCCGTTCCCTACTACCTGCCCGGCCAGTGATGTACCTGCCGTGCGGGGTATCAGCGACGTGTTGTTGGCTCTGGCAAAAGATATGAGTTTTTTTAAATCAGATTCATTTTTTGGTATGGCAACGGCCAATGGCATTTCTCTATACGCCGATGCGTCGGTGGCATAGAGTGTGCGCATCACTTTATCAAAATGGAGTTCTCCTTCTAATGTTCGGGCAAGCTGGTTAAGTTCGGTATCAAGCATTCTTTCGGTGGTCATTTATCTTTCCTGTACGCGTTTTCAAGACCTCAAAATTACTGATTATGAAGCTAAATAATTTAAAAAGTATAAAAGAATTATTCGGCATGCCGCTGTCAGAAAGTGGAAGCCAATGTATGATTTACCCCAAAAAGCCTTTCGCCTAAAACCCTGCCTGTCAATTTTTTGTGCTTTGCTTTATTAAAATACCTCTATCTGGTGCTAATTATAATTATCGCCTGGCTCTTCAATAGCAATAATATTCCATTTCTATTGTTAATTTTACATGCTTATATTTTCATGATGACCAAATCACTGCTTTATTGTTTTATTCTCATTTCACTGTTTTCCTGCAAAGAAAATTCTCAGGACTATCTGTTTGAAACGCTCGATGCCTCGCAGACGGGCATTGAGTTTACGAATAAAATTGTGGATACCCCCGAAATGAATATCATTAACTACCGTAATTTTTATAACGGGGCAGGGGTTGCCATTGGCGATGTAAACAACGATGGCTTTGCTGATATTTATCTTACGGCTAATCAGGGAGACAATAAACTGTATCTCAATAAAGGTGCTCAAAAAGATGGTTCATTTCGGTTTGAAGACATCACTCAACTCGCTGGGGTTGAGGGTACCAAGGCCTGGAGCACCGGCGTAACCTTTGCCGACGTAAACGGCGATGGCCTGATGGATATTTACGTTTGTAACTCTGGTGAACTAAAAAATGATACCCGAGGAAATGAGCTGTTTATTAATCAGGGCGTAGGACGGAACGGTGTTCCGTCTTTCAAAGAAATGGCGAAGGAATATGGCCTTTTTGATGGGGGATATTCTACACACGCCGCTTTTTTTGATTATGACCGCGACGGCGACCTCGATATGTATCTGCTCAATAACAGTTTTATACAGGTCAATAAACTGCAATACCAGAACCTGCGCGGCCAGCGCGACCCTTTTGGCGGGCATAAATTATTCAGAAACGATAACAATCATTTTGTAGATGTAAGCCAACAGGCAGGTATTTACGGAAGCCTGATAGGTTTCGGCCTTGGTATTACCGTAGGAGATGTAAATAACGACAACTGGCTGGACATCTACATTTCAAACGATTTCTACGAACGCGACTACCTGTATATTAACCAGAAAAACGGCACCTTTAAAGAAGCCGTTGAAGAATCGATGGGGCATACCAGCCTTAACTCGATGGGGGCTGATATCGGTGACATCAATAACGACGGCCAGCCGGATATCTTTGTTACAGACATGCTGCCCCATGACGATTACCGCCTGAAAACTACCGCCAGCTTTGAGGCGTATGAATTAGAGCAAATCAAATTAAACCGGGACTTCTATCATCAATATACGCGCAATACCCTGCAATTGAACAGTGGCTATAACCGTGACGGCCTTCCGGTTTTCAGCGAAATAGCGGCCTTGTCAGGCTTATATGCCACCGACTGGAGCTGGGGCGCTTTAATTTTTGATATGGATAATGACGGCCGGAAAGACATCTTCGTAGCCAATGGTATAGTACATGACCTGACCGACCAGGATTTTATCAGCTTTCTGGCTGATAAAAATACGGTTCCACAAATGCTAGACAAGAACGGGCAGCTCAACATCAATAAAATGGTAGAGAAAATGCCTTCTCAGCCAATTGCCAATTATGCGTTTCGTAATCTGGGTGGTCTAACCTTTGAAAACAGAGCAGCAGCATGGGGGCTGGGAGAGCCGGGCTTCTCAAACGGTGCTGCCTATGGCGATTTAGATAACGACGGAGACCTTGACCTGGTGGTAAATAACAACAATATGCCGGTATCTATCTATAAAAACCACACAGTAGAAAAACTTAAAAAACACTTTTTGAGAATAAATCTGAAAGGTCAGAATAAAAATACGCTGGGTATAGGAGCCAAAGTTTATGTGTATCAGCAAGGCAAAATACAGTTTCTCCAGGCCATACCTAATCACGGGTTTCAGTCATCAAGCGACCATATCTTAATCTTTGGGCTTGACAATAACCCAACTATTGACTCGCTGACGGTTATCTGGCAAAATGACAGAAAGCAAACCATAAAAAACCCTAAAGCTGATGCCGATTTAGTATTAGAACAAAGAAATGCAAATCAGGCTGCCATTCAGACACTCGCAACACAAACCAGGTATTTTACCGATATTACTGCACAATCGGGTTTAAACTATCAACATATAGAAAACGATTTTGTTGACTATAACCGTGATGCTACCCTGAAGCAGATGTTTTCAAGAGAAGGGCCTGCTTTGGCGGCAGGAGATGTAAACGGTGACGGCCTGGAAGATGTATATGTTGGCGCTGCTGCCAATACAGTAGGTCAGCTGTTTTTACAAACCCCAGCCGGGGCTTTCAAAGTATCCGGGCAATTGTTTGCCAGTACTCATGCCGACGAGGTAGCCGCTACGTTTTTTGATGCAGACGGCGACAAAGATTTGGATTTATACATTGCCACAGGTGGTAATGAATTTCTGAATGGTAGCCCGCTACTGAAAGACAACCTCTTTGTTAACGATGGCAAGGGGAATTTTACACCCGGAGTTTTACCTGCTCTTTACCAGAATGCTTCTTGTGTAGTGGCGGCCGACTTTGACAAAGATGGAGACCAGGACTTATTTGTGGGTTCAAGAATGATTAGCGCCCAGTATGGCAAAAGCCCAAAAAGCCATATATTAAGAAATAACGGCAAAGGACAATTTACTACCGAAGACCTTGGAGAATTGGGCATGATAACGGATGCGTCATGGGCTGACGTTGATAACGACGGCTGGCAAGACCTGATATTGGCCGGAGACTGGATGCCGGTTACGATTCTCAAAAATCAGAAAGGAAAACTTATGCCAGAACCTGTGGCAAACACGCAAGGCTGGTGGAATGCCATAAAAGTGGCGGACATTGATAACGACGGAGACCCCGACCTGATTGTGGGTAATCTGGGCTTAAACTCTAAACTCAGAGCCACTAAAGAACAACCTGCCATGCTTTATGTGAACGACTTTGATAAAAACGGCTCGGTAGAACAACTCATTTGCGTGTATAACGGCGGCAAGCTGGTACCTATGATGCAAAAGCCTGACCTACAAAGAGCCATTCCGTCTATCAAAGAACGGTTTGTGTATCATAAAGACTATGCTAATAAATCGGTGGATGAAATATTTACCGGCGCTCAAAAAGAGGGCATGATTGAGAAATCGGTTGTACAACCGCAGACTTCTTTCTTTATCAACGACGGCAAAGGAAATTTCAGTGTTTTGCCCTTACCCATTGAAGTACAGTTTTCTCCGGTTTATGGCATAGAAACCTGCGATTTCGACCATGACAACCAGCTTGATGTTATTCTTACAGGCAATTTCTATGATGTACTACCTGAAATAGGGCGTTATGATAGTAACCGCGGATTAGTACTTCACGGTACCGGACAGGGTAAATTTGAAGTAATGAAACCAAACGCCACAGGCCTTTTCAGTACCGGACAGGTACGGCGCATGAAAATTGTAAAAGGGGCAAAGAAAAATATGCTAATTTTGGCAAAAAATAACGACAAGGTTCAGGTAATCAGATTCTGAGCGGGACACCCCCCTTCAATTAAAACATGAGCGTAGTAAAAAAATTAGCAAGTGATACGGCCCTCTATGGTATCAGTAGTATTGCCGGTAGATTTCTGAATTGGCTTCTGGTGGCCGTACACACAAGGGTTTTTCCTGAACAGAGCTTACTTGCCGACAACAACCAGCTTTATATTTATGCTGTGCTGTTAAACATTGTGTATACCTACGGTATGGAAACTGCTTTCTTCCGCTATGGCAGTAAACAAGAAAACCGCCAGGAATACTATAATCTGATATTATCAAACGTTATCCTAACCAGTGTAGTTTTTTCTGGTATAATCTATTTTGCAGCTACCCCAATCATTAACCTGATGGGTTTCCCCGGTAAAGAACGGCTAATTGTCTGGTTTGCTATTATTCTGGCTACTGATGCCGTAGCCGCCATTGCATTTGTTAAACTACGTGCCGAAAACCGAGCCAAAAAATTTGTAGCCATACGGCTGGTTAACATATTTGTCAATATAGGTCTGAACGTCTTTTACCTGACCTTCTGTAAATACATTCATGATGGCTTCATGCTGCCAGACTGGAAACCCTTTGCCGATTTCTTCTATAACCCGAAAATAGGGCCGGATTACATCGTTTGGGCAAACTTTATTGCAAGCCTTGTTACATTGTTGTTGCTCTGGCGCGAGTTTGTCGGTTTCAGGTTTACTTTCGATTTCCAGAAATTCAAACCGGTTCTTATCTATGCTTACCCACTGTTAATTATGGGTCTGGCAGGTGCTACCAATCAATTAGCCGACAGGCTGATGTTCAGAAGCATTTTACCGGAGGGTTTCTACGAGGGCCTTTCTACCGATGCCGCTTTTAGTATTTATGCCAATGTATATAAGCTGTCTATTTTTATGCTGCTGGTTGTGCAGGCATACCGGTATGCGGCAGACCCTTTCTTTTTCTCTAAGGCAGAAGACAAAAACTCTCCGGCTATGATCGCCACAGCTACCAAATGGTTTACCATAGCCTGTATTATTATCTGGGTTGGGGTAAGCCTCAATATAGATTTAATCAGCCTGTTGCTTGGCAAAAATTACCGGTTCGGGCTTGAAGTTGTACCCATACTATTGTTGGCCAATTTGTTTATAGGTGTGTATCAGAACATGTCTATCTGGTTTAAGCTAAGCAACAGAACCCATTTTGGTACCATTCTTACTTTTATAGGGGTTTTTATTTCAGTAGTCATGAACCTCATCCTCATCCCTCAGATGGGCTATGTTGGTTGTGCGCTTACCTTTGCCACCTCTTCTTTTGTAATGATGGCCCTTTGTTATTGGTTCGGCCAAAAATACTACCCCATACCCTATGAGCTAAGCAGCGTTACGGCTTATCTTACAGCGGCAGGTGTTCTGATTTTTGCCGTATGGCAAATCAAAATAGACAACCCCTACTATTCTATTCCGTTCCGCCTTACGCTTAGCCTGGTATTTATACTCATTATTGCTTTTCTTGAGCGTAAGAGTCTGGGGCTTACCAGGTATTTTCGTGTCTGAGATAACCAGTCAGGCAGAAATGATGTTTTAATAGCACAGTTTGGTTTAAGAATTACATCAGGCATACATGAAAACAATAAGCATTATAGGTTGTGGTTGGTTGGGACTGCCATTGGGCGCCTATCTTTCAGAAAAAAACTATCTGGTAAAAGGCAGTACTACCACACCTGAGAAACTGAGCAAGTTGCAGCAAAACGGCATAGAGCCTTTTATTCTCAAGCTCAATCCAGAACCGGAAGGCGCGCAGTTGGATAAACTACTGGATAGTGAAATCCTGATTATCAACATCCCTCCACGCATCAGCAAGCAAAAAACAGATGCGCATGTTGAGCAGGTAGCACATTTGCTAAAGGCCGTGCGTATGTCTGCCGTTAAAAAAATTATTTACATCAGTTCTACCTCTGTATATCCCGAACTCAATCGTGAAGTTGTGGAAGCCGACGTGCAAACTCCCGGGGAATCGGCCAGCCCTACTATGGTAAAAGCCGAAAACCTGCTGAAAGATTTTATACCCGGCGTAACCATTCTACGAGCAGCCGGGTTGATGGGCTACGACCGCATCCCGGCTAAATATTTTGCCGGGTGGAAAGGACTTACCACCGGCGGCATTCCGGTAAACTATATTCATCGCGATGACATCATCAGGATTATTGAAACTGTAATAGAAAAAGATATCTGGGGAGAAACTTTCAATGTAGTATCTCCGGAGCATCCCGTCCGACGGGAAGTGTACCTAAGAAATTGCGAAGAGTTTGGTTTTGATGTGCCCGAATTTTCAGAACCGGCAACACCACAACCTTTTAAAGTAATAAACCCTGATAAGTGGCTTGAGCGGTCCGGGTATCGTTTCCTGTTCAAAAACCCATTAGATTTTTTCTATCAATTGCCTGATACCACCGAGCCGGATACAGTTATTCAGTTTAAATAGTGCCAACCTTCATTTTTCCGTTTGCATTATTACAACTTGTAAATCCGGCACAGATTTCATAGATTGCTGAAAAGCTCCCCAGGATTGAATACATGGTTTTTGTATTATCAGATAATTTAGAGAACTTTGAATATCGGCGTTATCGGGCAACAAATATACCGGGCAATATTATGGCTTTAGGGGCGTTAAAGTACCTACAAACTTTGATTAATGAAACTATCAAGCATCATATATTGGGCATTGCTACTGCTGCCTTTTGCAGGTACGGCACAGAAAACTAAAAAAGTTGATGCCGGAACCATCTCTGAAAAGGAACTGCAGGCAGAGGCCATTTTTACCGACGGCATGAAGTTTTTCATTGCCGAAACCTACGATAAAGCCCTTACACATTTTAAAAAAGCAGCAGAAATGAATCCGGCCAGCCCCGGTGCCACTTTCATGATTGCCAAGACTTACCTTGCCACCAACGACATTGCCAATGCTACCATCTACAGCGAAAAAGCCACAAAACTTGATGAAGAAAACAAGTTTTACCGGAAATTCCTGGCAGAAATATACATTAAGCAGAAACGCTTTAAAGAAGCTGCTGCGGTATATGAAAAACTTGCAGATAAATTCCCCAGAGATATTGATAACTACCTGGAGTTATCTAATGCCTACATTGCTCAGGAGAAATACTCAGACGCCATAGATGTGTATAATAAAATTGAGAAAACTATCGGCATGAGCGAAGAAATTACGCATCAGAAACAGCTGATTTACCTGAAACAAAACAAGCTTGAAAAAGCCATTGAAGAAGGAGACAAACTGATTGCCTCTGAGCCAACCGAACCAGAATATGTAGTGCAGCAGGCACAAATACTGATTTCTAACCAGCGGTATGACCAGGCCTTGAAGATGCTTGAAACTACACTAAAACACAATCCGGATTTTGCTGAGGCACACATTCTACTTGCTGAAATATACCGAAAAAAAGGTGATTTAGATAAAACCAGTCAGGAACTCCAGGTTGCGTTCTCTAATAAAAACCTTTCGTCTGATGTAAAGTTCAAGATATTGTCAAGCTATATGCTGATGCTGGAAGACGATAAGAACGAGAAAACAACAGAAAGCCTCATCAACCTTACCAGAGCGTTAATCAAACAGGCTCCTGACGAAGCCAAAGCCTATGTTGTATTGGGCGATTTGTTAATGAAAAAAGGCGATTTAGCCGGTGCCCGCGACAGCTATGTACAATCGACCGGGTTGGAGAAATCAATTATTGAAGTATGGATGGCCATTGTAGAAATTGATTCGAGACTGAACGAGACCGATAATCTGGCCAGACATTCGGAAGAAGCCATTGAATATTTCCCTAATCAGGCGCTGTTCTGGTACCACAACGGGGTGGCTAATTTTGCAAAGAAAGACTATGATAAAGCCATTACGTCGTTGGAAGAAGCCCGTAATCTGGCTCTTGATAATAAAGAACTTGTAAAATTTGTAAATGGCTTGCTGGGCGATGCCTACAATGAGGTAAAGAAATACAGCAAGTCTGACGACGCCTATGAAGCCGCACTGAAAATTGACCCGAATGATGAACACGTATTGAATAACTATGCCTATTACTTGTCGCTCAGAAAAGACAAACTAAACCGGGCACTGGAGATGTCTACAAGGTTAATTGAAAAGGCAGGCAACAATGCCACTTATCTTGATACGCATGCATGGGTGTTGTATGTGATGAAAGACTTCCGGAAATCGCGGGAGATATTAGAACGTGCCATAAAGCAAAACAATGAGGTGAGTGGCACCATAATTGAACACTATGGCGACGTGCTATACCAATTGGGTGAAAAAGATAAAGCCATAGAACAATGGAAAAAAGCCCGCCAATTGGGTGAAAACAGCGCGAATATAGACAAGAAAATACAATCAGGACAGTTGATTGAGTAATTGCTTACCTTAATAAAACCTTGATACACCAGCTTTAAAAAGATGTTTACTCTGAATTTTTAGTTTGAAAAACCTGTATCAATTCATTAAACCCGCACTTGCATGCTTAATCGTTATATAGTTCTTACATTTTCGTGCCTGGTAATAATATTTACATCGGCTTGTAAGCGTCATAAAATATATAAAACAGAAACCAGCGATTCCACCAATGTAGCAATAGCTCAGGAGGGTGCCCCGGCCCAAAGTGATAGTGTGGTTCCTTCGGTTAATCTGGCTAAAATAAATGTAACACCGGCCGAAGTTGATTTCAGATTTCTGAAAATACGCTCTAAAATTAATTACACCTCGGGTACCGAGTCTCAGTCGTTCCCCGTAACGGTGCACGTTGAAAAAGACAATAAAATTTGGTTGTCTATAGCCGTAGGTCTTGAAGTAGCCAGGGGTATTATTACCCAGGACTCGGTTATTTTTATTGACAGGCTACACCGCACCTATTACAAATACGATTTTGCTTCTCTTAGCCGCCGGTTTAAATTCAATCTTAATTATAATCTGGTGCAGTCTATTCTCATTGGCAATATGCCTTTGCTCAAGCGCGAAACTGATGATATAACCAGGCAAGATGGCAACTTTGTGATCAGACAACTGGAAAACGGCATAGCCATTGAAAACTTCATTGCCGAGAGCAACCTGAAATTGCAGAAGCTGACAGCGGCCGAGTCAACCAGCGGCAACAGAATGCAGATTGACTACAGCAATTTTCTGGAAATCAACAATTTTTTGTTCCCCCAGGAAATCATTACCAAGATTGATACCCCAAAAGATGATAAAACAACGCAGACTTTCATAAATTTGCAGCATAATAGAGTCGAATTTTTAAATGAAAGTCCCGGGTTCTCGTTTAGCATACCCAAGGGATACTCGTCTAATTAGCCCGGCAAAGCCACCTTTAATACCTGATGTCTTTGAAGCATAAAACATATTTCTTACTTACCTGCTTTGTTTCCTTATTCTTGTTAGGCCAACCGGCGTTTGCGCAGCGGACGCGGAAAACACGCGCACAACTGGAGGCAGAAAAAAGAAGAAATCTAGAAAAAATTGCCGAAACCAGAAAAGCGCTTGAAACTGCACGAGCTAAAAAAGAAGTAACCGTTGGCAATATCAAGGCATTAAAAGAACAGATTTCGTCTCAGGAAGAGCAAATAAGCCTGATGGAGCAGGATATTGAGCTGATTGACATGGAAATGCAGGATATTATCAGCGCCAAAGGAACGCTGGAAAACAGACTTACTAAACTGCAACAAGAATACGCCGCCATGCTTTACGCCGCTTCAAAGCATAGTGGGCAGCTTAATAAGCTCAGTTTTTTATTCTCAGCCTCATCTTTTAACGAATTGCTGATGCGCTACAAGTATCTGCAACAATATACCGAAAACCGAAAGGCACAGGTTCTACAAATGAACAAGGTTACTGCCTTGCTGCGAGAGCGGCAAACCAACCTGGAAGGCAAACGTACCGACAAGAAAAAAATAATAACGGCCAAAGTAGTAGAAACAAAAAATCTGGAGGTGCTTAAAACCAAACAAACCCTGATGGTGGGCGAGCTATCTAAAAAAGAGAAAGATTTAAGGCGAGAAATTGAAGCAACCAGACAATCGGTTACCAAACTGGATAACCTCATTGCCGGCATTGTTTCAAGAGAGATTTCAAGAAAAAACAAAGAAACTGAGTTAAAGCAGGATAACGACGCTAAATTGAAAAACATAGCGCCAGCCAAAAAGAATAACAAAGCAATAATTGAACTGGACGCAACCGAAACTACACTGGGGCGTTCTTTCGGGGCTTCACGCGCGCGTCTTCCCTGGCCGGTGCAAAAAGGATTTATTTCAGACCGGTTCGGCGTAAAAGAACATCCGGTGCTGCACGGAGTAATGATAAACAATAACGGTATAGATATACAGACGCCCTCAAATGCCACGGTGCGTGCCGTTTATGCCGGGGTAGTTAAAGACATTACCTCTATACCCGGGCTTGGCAAAGTAGTGGCTATTCAGCACGGCGACTACTTTACGGTTTATGCGAATCTGAGCCAGGTATTTGCCGCTGTTGGCCAGAAAATAAATACCAAAGAAACCATTGGCACTGCAGGTGAGTCAGGCGGAGCCACCGAGATTAACTTTCAGATATGGCATAATACGGCAAGGCTGAACCCCGAAAACTGGCTGGCACCGAAATAGCCCGGGGTTTCTTAATGCTATGAAAGAACTAAAAACACACAGAAACGTTATAGGAAAATCTGCATATACGCATAATTAAACGAGTGTAAGTTTAATTCGCTCAATCACAAATTCACATTTTTTGATATGTCTACTCATTCTGAAATAAAACGCATTACCACTCATACCCTTCAGGAAATGAAAAGTAAAGGCGATAAAATAGCCTGCCTAACCTCTTACGACTACTCAATGGCCAAAATCATTGATGGTGGCGGTGTAGAAGTAATTCTGGTGGGTGATTCGGCCTCAAACGTCATGGCAGGTCATGAAACAACTCTGCCAATTACGGTTGATAACATGATTTATCATGCACAGGCTGTGGTAAAAGCCGTTAAAAGAGCCCTGGTGGTGGTTGATTTACCCTTTGGTTCTTACCAGGGTAATTCGTCAGAAGCGCTTCGCTCGGCCATCAGAATCATGAAAGAATCAGGCGGGCATGCAGTGAAACTGGAAGGCGGCATTGAGGTGAAAGAATCGATTGTCCGTATTCTTAGTGCGGGTATTCCGGTAATGGGCCATCTGGGGCTTACCCCACAGTCAATCTATAAATTTGGTACCTATGCCGTAAGAGCGAAGGAAGAAGAAGAGGCCGGACAACTGATAGAAAATGCTAAAATGCTGGACGAAATCGGCTGTTTTGGTGTGGTGTTAGAGAAGATTCCGGCACAATTGGCTAAACAGGTAACAGAGAGTATCAGCATACCTACCATTGGTATCGGGGCGGGCCCGCATTGTGACGGACAGATTCTGGTGGTACACGATATGCTGGGCATTAACAAAGAATTTTCGCCGCGTTTTTTACGTCGATATGCCGATTTGCATACTATAATGACCGAGGCCGTTGTGAACTACACAAAAGATGTGAAATCATCAGATTTCCCGAACGAGAGAGAGTCTTATTAAAGTATTTGTGGGGCGAACTTTTAGATCGCCATTTAATAGATACTTCTTTTATAATAAAGGCGAACTGAAAGTTCGCCCCACATTAAAGCAAAGCCTCATACAAAATCTCAGCCGGATGCTTGGCTATACGGCCTGTGCCGTCTTTTATCTGATGCCGACAACTGGTTCCCGGGGCAGCTATTATCACTTCTTCCGGCTGTTTTCTCACCGTCGGGAAAAGCACCAACTCACCTATCTGCATTGATACCTCATAGTGTTCAGCCTCATACCCAAACGAGCCAGCCATACCACAACAACCCGACGGAATAAGATGCACCTCATAATTGATTGGCAATGATAAACTCTTTTTGCTGGGTGTAAGTGAAGACAATGCTTTCTGATGGCAATGCCCATGCAGTTTAATCAATCGCTTTTCAGTGGTAAATAGTTCTTTGCTAATGTTCCCTCTGTCTATTTCCAAAGCAAACCATTCATCAAAAATATAAGTGTTGGCAGCAATCTTTTGCGCTGCTTCTCTCAAATTTTCAGGCACCAGCTCCAGATATTCATCTTTCAGTGTCAGAATGGCCGAGGGTTCTATGCCTATAATGGGCACCTCGCTTGTTACCATATCATTCAAAAGATTCACATTTTGAATAGCTATCTTTTGCGCCTCACGTATCATGCCTTTCGACAGATACGTTCTGCCACTTTCTACATGATTCGGTATCAATACCTGATACCCCAGCTTTTGTAAAAGCAGAATCAGTTTTTTGCCTACTTCTACATCATTAAAGTCAGTAAACTCATCACAGAATAACAGCACTTTCTTGTCAGACCTGAAACCGTTTGCCTGCTTATTATTCTTAAACCAGTTCCTCAAAGTCTGACTATGCAGCGCAGGCATACTACGGTCGGGGTGGAAACCTACAATTCGGTTGGCTATTCGGCGGGTAAATTCAGTCTTGAAAACAAAATTATAAGCCCAGGGTGCTACACTTGCCAGCCGCATCTGTCTGGTAAAATTGCCTATCAGTCTGGCCCGAAACGGAACACCGTTTTTATCATAATATTGTTGCAAAAACTCGCCTTTCATTTTGGCTATGTCCACACTTGACGGGCATTCTGACTTGCATGCTTTGCATGACAAACACAGGTCGAGAATCTCTTTGGTTTCTTCTTCACCCGCTACTTCTCTTTCTTCTGAGGCAGTAAGATACTGCCGTAATATATTGGCTCTTGCCCGGGTGGTGTCTCTTTCGCTTCGGGTAGCCATGTAGCTGGGGCACATGGTGCCTCCGGTTATTTCGGTTTTCCGGCAATCGCCAGAGCCACTACATTTCTCTGCCAGGCGAAGCATACTTTCCTGCCTCGAAAAATCATATACCGTTTTTTGTTGGGGTGCAGGTTTATCGGCTTCATAACGCAGAAACTCGTTCATTGGTGGAGTATCCACAATTTTACCTTTATTAAAAACACCGGCAGGGTCAAAAATCTGCTTCACTTCTTTAAAGAGCGCATAGTTTTTATCGCCCATCATAAAGGGTATAAACTCTCCCCTCAGCCTGCCGTCGCCATGTTCTCCTGAAAGCGAGCCACCATATTTTTTCACCAATGCTGCCGTTTCTGCCAGAATAGTACGGAAAAGCGCTCTGCCCTCAGTAGATTTCAGGTTCACCATAGGTTCAACGTGCAGCTCCCCTGCCCCGGCATGCGCATACATAGAGTATTGTACCTCATGCTTTTTCAGCAATGCTTCCAGTTCATCTATATAGGCAGGCAGGTCTTCTACTGCTACTGCGCAATCTTCTATCAGGTTAACGGGTTGCGTATCGCCGTGCAGGTTTCTTAATAAGCCCAGCCCCCCTTTCCGTACATCCCAAGCCTTTCTGGCATCATCGCCCAAAAGTATGGGGTAGGCATATCCCAGATTATTTTCTTTAAGCGCTGCAATCAGCTTTTCTGCCTTATCCTGCAAATCGGCAGGGGTATCGGTAAAAAACTCCACCATCAGTATGGCCTTTGGGCCGCCTTCTATAAAGAACCTGTTTTTTGATTGCTCAATATTGGTTTTGGTGAACTCCATAATAAAATCATCCACCAACTCAGAAGCCGAACACCCGTGCTTCAGGGCAATCAGGTTGGCCAAAAGCGCTTCATGGAGCGTAGAAGTATGCACCGCTACCATACCGGCCACAGCAGGTGGCAGGTCTATCAGCTTTAATTTGGCTTCTGTTACAAAACAAAGCGTACCTTCAGACCCGGCAATCAGGCTGCTCAGGTTAAACAGGCGGTCATCCTCAAATGCGGCCATTTCTTCCAGCACATCCAAAGCATAGCCTGTATTTCTGCGGGTAACACTTTTTTTTGGGAACCCCTCTCTGATTGCCTCTCTGTTCTCTGCATCTGTTACCAGCGCCAGTATTTCTTTGTAAATTCGGCCCTCAGTATTCTGCAGCCCGCATTTTTTATCCAGTTCTTCAGTTGTCAGCGCACCAAAAACGGCCTCACTGCCATCAGACAACAAAGCCTTTACTTCCAGCAGGTTATCTCTGGTTGTGCCCCATATAATTGAATGCAACCCGCATGAATTATTACCAATCATACCACCTATCATGGCCCGGCTTGAGGTTGAAGTTTCCGGGCCAAACATCAGCCCGTAAGGTTTCAGATACGCATTCAAATCGTCACGAATCACCCCCGGCTGCACGCGCACCCATTTCTCTTCTCTGTTTATTTCCAGAATACCGGTAAAGTTTTTGGAGATATCAACCACCAGCCCTTTGCCTACTACCTGCCCTGCCAGAGAAGTTCCGGCTGCACGCGGTATAATGGTGAGCTGTCTGGTACTGGCCAGGTTTATCAGGCTGCGGATATCATTTACACTTTTAGGCAAGGCCACGGCAATGGGTTTTTCCTGATACACTGAAGCATCGGTGGCATAAACGGTTCTTATGGCGTCGTCAACAACGGTATTTCTGAAGTACAATTCTCCCTCAAAATCTCTCTGCAATGATTCAAACATCGGGTACTGTTTTTTAAATCCAAAATTGAAGAAGAAAAGGCAGATTTGCTACGTATCTAAAAAGAAAAAGTATTAAATAAAGTTTAAAATTTTACCGTTCACCCTATTTCATGGACAGATATTAACAATATTCCTCTATTTTTGTGGTTATTAAACTGTCATAAAATCTTAAATTTGCAGCCTTTCATTCAGAAACGGTTTGCAATCAGCCATTTAATAATTGACAAAATGGCAGGTTTACCCGCTTTGGAGAGGTATTTGACGGGTAATATTTTTTATACATCAGAAATTAACGAACAAGATATACAAATGTTGAATTTTTTAACCAAGGGAATCACCCAGATTTTTGGAACAAAGTCTGATAGAGATAATAAGGAGTTACAGCCTTATGTAGGACAGACAAACGAAGAGTTTGCCAGGTTACAAAATCTTTCCCATGATGAGTTTCGTCAGAAAACAGTAGATTTACAAAATTATATTGCCCAGAAACTGGCTCATATCGACGACCAGATCAATCAATTGAGAACAAGTATCAGCGAAAACCCTGATATGGAGGTGGATGAAAAAGAGGCTGTTTTCAAAAAAATTGATTCGCTTAAACTCGACCGCAATAAAGAACTGGAAGAAGTTCTGATTGAAATACTACCCAAGGCTTTTGCCATTGTAAAAGAAACAGCCCGCCGTTTTACTGAAAATAACGAAATTGTTGTTACCGCCACACATCTTGACCGCGAACTGGCCATGAAGAAAGGGCATATCAGAATTGAGGGCGATAAGGCTATCTGGCAAAACCAATGGCAGGCAGCAGGTAACATGATAACCTGGAACATGGTACATTACGATGTACAGATTATTGGTGGCGCGGCGCTTCATAAAGGTAAAATTGCTGAAATGGCAACCGGCGAAGGTAAAACCCTTGTGGCTACGTTCCCTGCGTTTCTGAATGCACTTGCCGGTAAAGGTGTACACATTGTAACCGTGAACGACTACCTTGCCCGCCGTGACTCGGAGTGGATGGCACCTATTTTTGAGTTTAACGGTATCACCTGCGATTGTATCGATAAATACCCCGCCAACTCGTCGGCTCGCAGAGCAGCCTACCAGGCAGGTATCACCTATGGTACCAATAATGAGTTCGGGTTTGATTACCTGCGCGATAACATGGTAAATGACCCCGAAGAACTGGTACAACGCGAACACCACTATGCTATGGTAGATGAGGTTGACTCAGTTTTGATTGACGATGCCCGTACGCCTCTGATTATCAGCGGGCCTATGTCTCGCACCGGTGATGAAGAGTTGTTCCTATCGCTCAAGCCGCGTATCCAGCGCATTGTTGAAGCACAGAAAACCCTTACCAACAGCTACCTGAACGAAGCCAAAAAACTGATAGCAGCCGGCAATAAAAAAGAGGGTGGCCTGGCCTTGTTTCGTGCTTTCAGAGGTTTACCTAAAAGCAAACCGTTGATTAAGTTCTTGTCTGAGCAAGGCATGAGACAGATTTTGCATGAAACAGAGTCTACTTACCTGGCAGAAAACCAGAAACTGATGCCGGAAGCCGATGCTCCGTTGTACTTTACCATTGAAGAAAAAAACAACTCTATTGAGTTAACAGATAAAGGTCTTGATTTTATATCCAGCGAAGGCGAAGAGCAAAACTTCTTCCTGATGCCTGATTTGGGTGTTGACCTGAACGCCATTGAGAAATCTGATTTAAGCGAGCAGGAGAAAATTGTTAAAAAAGACGAGCTGATTCGTGATTACTCTACCAAAGCCGAGCGTATTCATGCCGTTAACCAATTATTGAAAGCCTATACCCTGTTTGAGAAAGACGTAGAATACGTAGTACTAGACAACAAGGTAATGATTGTTGACGAGCAGACAGGTCGTATCATGGATGGCCGCCGTTGGTCAGATGGCTTGCACCAGGCAGTTGAAGCCAAAGAAAACGTAAAGGTTGAAGATTCAACCCAGACCTACGCTACCATTACGCTTCAGAACTATTTCCGTATGTACCATAAGCTGGCCGGTATGACCGGTACGGCCGAAACAGAAGCAGGAGAGTTCTGGAAAATCTATAAGCTGGACGTAGTGAGTATCCCTACCAACAGAGCCATTGTTCGCCGAGACGAAGAAGATAAAGTGTATAAAACCGTTCGCGAAAAATATAATGCAGTAGTTGAAGAAATTGAACAACTGGTAAAAATTGGTCGCCCGGTTCTGGTTGGTACAACTTCGGTTGAGAACTCGGAAATATTGAGTAAAAAACTGACACTTCTGAAGGTTCCGCATCAGGTATTGAACGCCAAGCAACATGCCCGTGAGGCAGATATTGTAGCAGAGGCCGGCAAACCAGGTACAGTTACCATTGCTACCAACATGGCGGGCCGCGGTACGGATATTAAACTGACACCTGAAAGTAAAGCTGCCGGTGGATTGGCCATTATTGGTACCGAACGCCACGATTCGCGCCGTGTAGACCGCCAGTTGAGAGGGCGTGCAGGTCGTCAGGGAGACCCGGGCACATCGCAGTTCTTTGTGTCGCTGGAAGACCAGCTGATGCGTTTGTTCGGTTCTGACCGCATAGCGAAAGTAATGGACAGAATGGGTATGGAAGAAGGCGAGGTGATTCAGCACTCTATGATTACCAACTCTATTGAAAGAGCACAGAAAAAAGTAGAGGAGAATAACTTTGGTACCCGTAAGCGTTTGATTGAGTATGACGACGTAATGAATATCCAGCGTGATACAATCTATAAACGCCGTAAAAATGCGCTTTTTGGTGACCGCCTTTCTTTAGACATCGCCAATATTCTTTACGATACCTGTAATGATATCGTGATGAACGCAGAGGGCAATTATGATGAGTTTGAGCTGCGCTGCATTCAGAAGTTAAGCATAAAGCCTGAAATTGAGCGTCATGAGTTCACTAAGGGAAACAGCAAGCTGGTAGACCGATTGTATCAGCAGGCTGAAAGAACCTACAAAGCCAAGAATGATGCCATCCGTAAAAACATGGTGCCTGTGCTGGCTGATGTGCTGAAAGACCGCCGTGCAATGGTTGATGAGCCGTTTATTGCCATTATTGGTGACGGCACCCAAAATATAGGCTTATACTGCAACCTGAAAAGCGCCGTAAATAGTGATGGCCGTGAGCTGATTAAAGAAATTGAAAAGAATATTTCGCTGACGGTAATTGACCAGGAATGGAAAGAACACCTGCGTGACATGGACGACCTGAAACAATCGGTTCAGAATGCCTCTTATGAGCAAAAAGACCCCTTGTTAATCTATAAATTTGAGGCGGTAGAGTTGTTTAAGAATTTCCTGAACAAGGTTAATACCGATACCGTGAGTTTCTTGATGAAAGCCAATGTGGTAGAGCTTCGTTTCCAACAAATGGCGGCTCCTCAGAAAGAAGACAAACCGAAATTGCAAACCAACAAGGCAGACGAGGGCGATGGTGGTTCTGATTCTTCTGTACGCGCCACCCCGGCCCGCCAGCAGAAAATTGCCGATAGAAACCAACGTGTAAGCGTGCAGTACAAAGATGGTACCATAAAACGTGATGTAAAATATAAACACGTGGAAGAAGACGTAATAAGCGGAAAAGCCGTTTTGATTGACTAACCTGTGTTTTAGATACAATACCTAACAAAGTCGCTGATTTTTTTGGCGACTTTGTTGTTTAATAAGCCTATATTCAGGTAAAATTCAACAGGAATGATTTACGTAAGGCATTATCAATCACCATTGGGAGCGCTGGAGCTCATAGCTACTCATACACACCTTACCCATGTTCTTTTTCGGGAAGCACAGAAAAAACCCAGCCGACAATTGAAGGAAACGCTCGAAAATTCACCCATTATTGATGAATGTATCAGGCAATTTGATGCCTATTTCAGCGGTCAGCTTACCGAGTTTGACCTGCCACTGCTTCCGGCAGGAACCGACTTCCAAAAGTTGGTATGGGAAACCCTCAAAAGCATACCCTACGGCAAGACAATCTCTTATCTTGAGCTATCACGTCGGTTGGGTAATGAAAAGGCCATCAGAGCTGTGGGCGTAGCCAATGGCAATAATCCTTTAACTATCATCTTACCCTGCCACCGGGTAATAGGTTCTGATAAAACACTGGTGGGCTATGGTGGAGATTTATGGCGTAAAGAATGGCTTCTTCGCCATGAAGGCAGCCTGCCAAAACAAGAACAACTCAACCTCTTCTAAAACAAAAACAGCAAAAGGTTATCTGAATAACCTCTTACTGCTTTATATATTAACCCGCTGATTTTCTTATTGCCTACTTACTACCATTTTGCTTTCAGAAGGCATCAGTATTGAATCTACCACATAAGTTATACCGTTACTCTGGTATATTGGCTTAGAGGTAATTGATGCAATAGCACCGCTTTCGTCAGTAATAACTATGTTATCTCCGCTGGTTGTAAACTTAAGATACCCGCCTTGCATAGTCTTTACTGATACCGATCCACCGTTTCCATTCACGGCGGTTTTTATACTGTTTGAATCCCAGATACCATCTATTACGTGGTATAACAAAACCTTGTTTAGCGCCGATTTAGATTGTCTTGAAGCAATTCTGGCAAAAGCGTCATTTGTAGGCGCTAAAACAGTAAATAGCCCTGGCCCTTGCAGCGCATTGGATAACCCTACCGCTTTAACCGCCGAAATAAACTTGGTATGGTCTCTCGAATTCTCCAGATTTGTCACCACATTCTTATAAGAACTCATCTCTGCGCCGCCAACTGACACCTTTCTTGCGTCTGACTGCTGCGCAAGTGTCGCAAATGAAATGAAAGCAGACACTAATAACAATGATATAGTTTTCATGCTTTTATTGGTTTATGTGAAAATTAGTTACGGAGCCTGTCAGGCTCTGTATTAACTATAAAGAAAACATTCCACACCTTTTATCTACCTTTTTACTAGCCCAAAAAGGTAATAATACCCCATTTGTTGTAGATTTTGTTCCTACAAAAAAAATAAAACTACCAACTTAAGGTAATGCTGAATACGTTAATAACCCCAATAAAAAACAAACTCCTCCCCACCAAAAGGCAGGGAGGAGTTCTTATCATTACGTGATTCAAAGACTTAAATCACTGTATTATTTACACATATTCTCTGCGTTGTTTCGCAGCTTCCTGAGAGCGACGCTTTTCAGCGGCGGCTTCCAGTTCAGCTTTGCTACCAACCAGAATGTTCTGGTATTTACGGTTACCAGTTCCGGCAGGAATCAGGTGACCTACGATAACGTTTTCTTTCAAACCTTCAAGCATATCGCGCTTACCTCTTACAGCAGCCTCTGACAATACTTTGGTGGTTTCCTGGAACGATGCCGCAGAAATGAATGACTCTGTACCTAACGAAGCAGTAGTGATACCTTGCAAGGTAGGACGAGAAACGGCCGGCATGGCATCACGCACCTGAATCTGCGCAAGGTCAGCACGTTTTAAACGGCTGTTTTCATCACGCATTTCGCGGGCGGTGATAATCTGACCAGGCTTAAACTTGTCAGAAGCACCGGCATCCATTACTACTTTTTTGTCCATAATTTTGTCGTTCGCTAAACGAACCACCCATTTATCTACCATCTGGTATTCAAGGAACAAAGTATCTCCTGAATCAACGATTTCAACTTTCTGCATCATCTGACGTACAATAACCTCAATGTGCTTGTCTGAAATCTTCACACCTTGCTGGCGATAAACGGCCTGTACTTCGTTAACGAGGTATTCCTGAACGGCGGTAGGCCCTTTGATACGTAGAATATCAGCCGGAGTAATGGCGCCATCAGATAGTGGGTCACCAGCTAAAACGAAGTCACCATCCTGTACCAGAATCAGTTTCGACAGAGGCACCATGTATTTCATTTTAACACCGTCTTTTGCTTCTACAAAAATCTCACGGTTACCACGTTTAACATTACCGTACTGAACGATACCGTCAATCTCAGAAACAACGGCAGGGTTCGATGGGTTACGAGCCTCAAATAACTCGGTTACACGAGGCAAACCACCGGTGATGTCGCGGTTCATATTAATAGCGCGAGGAATCTTGGCCAGAACCTGACCTGCTTTGATAGCCTGACCGTTTTCTACAGTCAAACGTGCCATTACAGGTAAGTTATATGCTTTTTCGTCTTCGCCGCTGGCGGTTCTGATAATAATGGCCGGGTTTTTAGAACGGTCTTTAGACTCGATAATAACCTTATCACGGAAACCGGTCTGTTCGTCAGCCTCTTCTTTAAAGGTAATATTTTCTTCGATGGCTTCGTACTCAATGGTACCATCCAACTCAGAAAGAATAACGGCATTGAACTGATCCCAGTGACAAAGCGGGTCACCTTTCTTCACAACATCGCCATCTTTTACTTCAAGCGTAGCACCGTAAGGTACGTTATTGGTAATCAGGATGTTATTGGTACCTTCTTCAACGATACGGATTTCACCACGACGACCCAACACGATGGTAATTTCGTTACCTTCACGGTCAGACGATTGTACGGTACGCATCTCTTCCAGTTGAACAACCCCACCGAATTTGGCTTTGATGCTGGCATCAGAGGCAACGTTCTGGGCAGTACCCCCTGTGTGGAACGTACGAAGTGTAAGCTGTGTACCAGGCTCACCGATTGACTGCGAGGCAATAACACCCACAGCTTCACCGATGTCGGCCATACGGCCGGTTGCCAGGTTACGTCCGTAACATTTCGAACACACACCTGTTTGCGTTTCGCAAGTCAATGCCGAACGAATCTCTACTGTTTCAATGGCTGTTTCGTCAATTTCAGCAGCAATTTCTTCAGTAATTTCCTCACCTGACTTGATAATCAGTTTTTTGGTAAGTGGGTCAATGATATCATAAACTGATGTACGACCCAGGATACGTTCTGATAACGGCTCAACGATATCTTCGTTGTCTTTCAATGCAGAAACCTGAATACCGCGTAGTGTACCGCAGTCTACTTCGTTTACTACCACGTCCTGAGCTACGTCATGCAAACGACGTGTCAGATAACCCGCATCGGCTGTTTTCAAGGCTGTATCGGCCAAACCTTTACGGGCACCATGGGTAGAGATAAAGTACTCTAGTACGTCAAGGCCTTCTTTGAAGTTTGACAAAATCGGGTTCTCGATGATTTCACCTACTGAACCCTGAATATTTTTCTGTGGTTTCGCCATCAATCCACGCATACCACCCAACTGACGCACCTGCTCTTGCGAACCACGTGCACCAGAGTGCATCATCATATAGATTGGGTTGAAACCTTTCTGGTCTGCTTCTAATTGTCTCAACAATACCTCACGGATACGTGTGTTTACACGGCCCCAGATATCAATAATCTGGTTGTAACGCTCACGCTCGGTAATGATACCAAACATATAGTTGTTTTGTACCTCTTCTACTTCTGCTTTGGCATCGGTGATCAATTTTGTTTTTTCTTCCGGTATAATGATGTTATCCAAACCGATTGACAAACCTCCTCTGAAGGCCGTCTGATAACCCAGTTCTTTAATATCATCAAGGAATTTTGCTGTACGGGCATATCCGGCTTCTTTAAATACGCGACCAATCAACTGTTGAAGTTTTTTCTTGGTCAACAATTCGTCAAGATAACCTACTTCTTCAGGCACACACTGGTTGAACAGAATACGACCTGCCACTGTATTTACTATTTTCAATACCAACTGGCCGTTTTCATCTTTCACTTTCACACGGCATTTAATGTGTGCGTGTTTAGAGATTCTACCTTCGTTCAAGGCAATGATTACCTCTTCAGGAGAATAGAATGTCATTCCATCACCAGGAACCGGATCATCAGCAGAAGAAACACGTCCTTTAGTTACGTAGTACAGACCCAACACCATGTCTTGCGATGGTACCGTAATTGGCGCACCATTGGCAGGGTTCAGGATGTTGTGCGAAGCCAGCATCAGGATAGATGCCTCCATGATGGCTTCCTGGCCAAGCGGCACGTGTACCGCCATCTGGTCACCGTCAAAGTCGGCGTTGAAGGCCGTACAAACTAATGGGTGCAACTGGATAGCCTTACCCTCTACCAATTTAGGCTGGAAAGCCTGAATACCCAAGCGGTGAAGCGTAGGGGCACGGTTTAGCAGAACCGGGTGGCCTTTCAATACGTTTTCAAGAATATCCCAAACTACGGCATCTTTTCTGTCAACAATTTTCTTGGCAGATTTCACTGTTTTCACAATTCCGCGTTCAATCAGTTTTCTGATAATAAACGGTTTAAACAGCTCTGCTGCCATATCTTTTGGCAAACCGCACTCATGTAGTTTCAATTCAGGACCTACCACAATTACCGAACGACCCGAGTAGTCAACACGTTTACCTAAAAGGTTCTGGCGGAAACGGCCTTGTTTACCTTTCAACATATCTGAAAGTGATTTCAAAGCACGGTTACCTTCAGAACGAACGGCGTTTACTTTACGAGAGTTGTCGAAAAGTGAATCGACAGCCTCTTGCAACATACGTTTTTCGTTACGCAAGATTACCTCAGGCGCTTTGATTTCCAACAGACGTTTCAAACGGTTGTTACGGATAATCACACGGCGGTAAAGGTCATTCAGGTCAGAAGTTGCGAAACGACCACCATCAAGAGGTACAAGCGGACGCAATTCTGGTGGAATAACCGGCACCATACGGATAACCATCCACTCTGGTTTGTTTTCAATACGTGTATTGGCGTCACGCAATGCCTCTACCACTTTCAGACGTTTCAAAGCCTCAGCTTTACGTTGTTGAGAAGTATCAGTAGCGGCGGCGTGGCGTAAGTCATAAGACAATTCATCCAGCTTGATACGAGAAAGCATCATTTCTAATGCTTCTGCACCCATTTTGGCGATAAATTTGTTCGGGTCTTTATCGTCAAGCATCTGGTTTTCTCTTGGCAGTTTATCAACAATGTCAAGATATTCTTCTTCAGTCAGGAAGTCGTTGGCAGAGATACCATCTTCTGCCTTGATACCCGGCTGAACAACCACGTAGCGTTCATAATAAATAATTTGGTCAAGCTTCTTAGACGACATTCCTAACAAATACCCGATTTTGTTAGGTAAACTGCGGAAGTACCAGATATGCGCCACAGGTACTACCAGTTCGATATGCCCCATGCGCTCGCGGCGCACTTTCTTTTCGGTTACCTCTACACCACAACGGTCGCAGATAATGCCTTTGTAACGAATACGCTTATATTTACCACAATGACACTCCCAGTCTTTCACAGGTCCGAAAATACGCTCGCAAAACAAACCACCCATTTCGGGTTTGTATGTACGATAGTTGATAGTTTCCGGCTGTGTAACTTCTCCAAACGAGCTTTCCAGGATTGACTCAGGTGAAGCCAAGCTGATGGTTATGCTGTTGAAGTCGCTGTTAAGTTTTTTATTTTTCTTTAAAGACATTTTCCTTATGATTGATGTGAAAATGATTTTTTAAAATCTGATGCGTGTTTCCCGAAAGAAACACGCAGGTAATATTGCTTATTGCAGGGTAATTTCAAGTGCAAGGCCTCTCAGCTCGTGCACTAATACGTTAAATGACTCTGGGATGTTGGCTTTCGGAAGGTTTTCTCCTTTAACGATAGCCTCGTATGCTTTCGCACGGCCCACCACGTCGTCAGACTTAACTGTCAGAATCTCCTGCAGGATATGAGACGCACCAAAGGCCTCAAGCGCCCACACCTCCATCTCTCCGAAACGCTGACCACCAAACTGTGCTTTACCACCCAGCGGTTGTTGTGTAATAAGAGAGTATGGTCCGATAGAACGGGCGTGCATTTTATCATCAACCAAGTGGCCCAGTTTCATCATGTACATGATACCTACCGTAACTTTCTGATCGAATGGCTCACCCGAAAGACCGTTGTATAGCTGCGAACGACCAAACGGAGGAAGCCCCGCTTCTGACAACTCTGCCGAAACCTGTTGCTCAGTAGCGCCGTCAAAGATTGGTGTAGCATATTTACGACCTAACTTACGACCCGCAAGACCCAGTACAACTTCATAAAGCTGACCGATGTTCATACGAGAAGGTACCCCAAGTGGGTTCAGCACGATATCCATTGTTGTGCCGTCTTCCAGGAATGGCATGTCTTCGTCACGCACAATTCTGGCAACAACCCCTTTGTTTCCGTGGCGACCCGCCATTTTATCACCTACTTTCAGTTTACGTTTTTTAGCAATGTAAACTTTAGCAAGTTTCACGATACCTGCCGGTAGCTCATCACCTACTTCAAGAACGAATCTTTCACGTTTGAAACGGCCGATTACCTCGCTACGGCGAGCCAGGTAGTTTTTACAAAGCGCTACTACCAGTTTGTTGGTGTCTAACTCATCTGTCCAACCATCCAGAATCACGTCTCCCAAAAGGTTAACCTCTTCAGGCACGTTATACTGGCTTTCGTCAACATAATTGTTTTTATCCGGGAACAAGTTGTTGGCAATATTCGAACGGTTGAATTTCACGCCTTTCGATATCAGCTCATCACCGAATTTATGTTTCACGCCTGCCGAAGTTTTGCCGTCAAGCAATTCCACGATTTTATCAAGCATTCTGTCACGCAATTCAATCAAAGCTCTGCTGTGTTTTTTCATCAGGGCTTTCAGCTCGTCTTTGTGTTTCGAACGCTCTTCTTTACTTGGGCGAGAGAATAATTTTGTATCAATAATCACACCGTCCATTGATGGTGGCGCTTTCTTCGAAGCATCTTTCACGTCGCCGGCTTTGTCGCCAAAGATGGCACGTAAAAGTTTTTCTTCAGGTGTTGGGTCAGACTCACCTTTTGGTGTAATCTTACCAATCAGAATATCTCCTTCTTTTACTCTTGTACCAATGCGTACAATACCGTTTTCGTCAAGGTTTTTAACGGTTTCTTCCGAAACGTTCGGTATCTCAGCTGTTAGCTCCTCTTCACCACGTTTGGTGTCACGTACTTCCAGTTCATATTCTTCAATATGGATAGAAGTAAAGATATCTTCACGTACAACTCTTTCAGAAATTACGATGGCATCCTCAAAGTTATATCCCTGCCAAGGCATGAAAGCAACCAACAGGTTACGACCCAATGCAAGTTCTCCACCCTGAGTAGCATATCCTTCTACCAGAATCTGACCTTTTTTCACTTCCTGTCCTTTTAATACAATCGGACGGATGTTGATACAGGTATCCTGGTTGGTACGACGATGCTTAATCAATTCGTAGGTGGTAACGTTGGTATCGAAACTAACCAGATTTTGTTCTTTGGTCCAGTTATAACGTACCTTAATCATGTTAGCATCCACAAACTCAATCACACCATCTTCTTCTGCTACTACAAGGGTACGTGAGTCACGAGCCAGGCGGCCTTCAAGACCTGTACCTACAATTGGCGCTTCAGGGCGTAACAATGGCACTGCCTGGCGTTGCATGTTTGAACCCATCAGGGCACGGTTGGCGTCATCGTGTTCAATAAACGGAATCAACGATGCAGCAACCGATACAATCTGGTTAGAGGCAATATCCATGTAGTCAATTGAATCAGGAGTCTTCATCGGGAAGTCACCCTCATAACGACATTTCAAGGTATCAACCAGGAAGTTACCCTCTTTATCTACATCGGCCGTAGCCATGGCTATGTTTTTACCATCTTCTTCTTCGGCTGTCAGATAAATCAGTTCGCTGGTAAGTTTACCATTCTCAATTTTCAGGTATGGGGTTTCAATGAAGCCCATGCTGTTGATTTTGGCATACGTACAAAGCGATGAAATAAGACCGATGTTCGGCCCCTCTGGCGTTTCGATAGTACACAAACGACCATAGTGGGTATAGTGAACGTCACGAACCTCGAAACCGGCACGCTCGCGGCTCAAACCTCCCGGCCCAAGGGCAGACATACGACGTTTGTGCGTAATCTCGGCCAATGGGTTGGTTTGATCCATAAACTGCGACAGCTGGTTGGTACCGAAGAATGAGTTAATAACCGACGAAAGCGTACGGGCATTAATCAAATCAACCGGTTTGAAATCTTCGTTATCACGAACGTTCATACGTTCTTTGATGGTACGTGCCATACGCGCCAGACCTACGCCAAACTGGGCATATAGCTGCTCGCCTACTGTACGCACACGACGATTCGAAAGGTGGTCGATATCATCGACTACCGCCTTAGAGTTAATAAGGCTGATTAAGAACTTAACAATCTCAACAATATCTTCAGTGGTTAGCACCCCTGTTTCCAATGGAGTTGTCAGGTTCAGTTTCGTGTTTACACGGTAACGACCTACCTCTCCTAAATCATAACGTTTGTCAGAGAAGAACAAGCCCTGGATAATCTCACGGGCAGTGGCCTCATCAGGAGCTTCGGTGTTACGCAACTGGCGATAAATCTGCTCAACGGCCTCTTTTTCAGAGTTTGAGCTATCGCGTTGCAAAGTGTTATAAATAATGTTGAATTCTGAAACGTTGGCGTCTTCGCGGTGTAAAATAACCGACTTCTGCTCTGTGCTCAGGATAATATCAATGTCACCTTCCGAAATGATAGAGTCACGTTCTAAAATCACTTCGTTACGGTCAATTGATACCACCTCACCTGTATCCTCGTCAACAAAGTCCTCAGTCCAGGTTCTCAGAACACGTGCTGCTAAGCGACGGCCGATAGCTTTGGTAAGGGCTTCTTTTGAACCCGGAATTTCTTCTGAAAGACCAAACAGGTTCAGGATTTCTTTATCAGAACCAAACCCGATGGCACGAAGAAGTGTAGTAACCGGGAATTTCTTCTTACGGTCAATGTAAGCATACATAACGTTGTTTACATCTGTAGAGAACTCTATCCATGAACCTTTCATCGGAATCACACGGGCAGAGTAAAGCTTGGTTCCGTTTGTATGCTTGCTCATAGAGAAGAATACACCCGGAGAACGGTGCAGCTGAGACACGATAACGCGCTCGGCACCGTTGATAACGAAAGAACCTCTTTCGTTCATATAAGGAATGTTGCCCAGGAATACTTCCTGCTCAATCGTCTCGAAATCCTCGTTATCGGCGTCATTACAAATCAAACGTAATTTCGCTTTTAAAGGAACTGCGTAAGTAAGACCTCTGTCGATACACTCATCTACCGAATATTTCGGTGGGTCAATTGTATAATCAACAAACTCCAATACGTAGTTCTCGCGTGAATCGGCGATTGGGAAGTTTTCAGCAAACACATTGTAAAGCCCTTCTTTTTTGCGGCTTTCGGCTGGTGTGTCAATCTGGAAGAAATCCTGAAACGATCTTACCTGCACATCCAGAAAATCAGGATAATCAATAGCAGGAAAAACCGTTGCAAAACTTTTTCTACCGGTTACTGTAAGACTCAAGGCTTTGAAAGTTTTAAGTTTATAATTTTTTAAACTACATGCTGTTTCATAATAGCAACAAGCTTATGACAGACTCTTGAGAGTGAGGTACTTATGCTTATAAAACCAGCTGAAAATATATATTTCGTAGTGAAGAAAATAATTGCCCCTGTTCAACTGCCCTACGTGAAACAAGTTGTGTATCGGACAAAAATCTCATGAATGATAAGCGTTTTTAAAGAGAGTATCGCTAAATAGGGTGCGAAGTTACAAAATATTAACTTAAATAACAAATTCTTATTGCACAAATGTTTGTATTATTTGAAATTTTTCTTTATTTGCTGATTTTTGGCATTAAATACCGCCCCATCAGTATGTAATTAGGGTACTTTACTCTGGCTACGGCCTTCTGAACAAGGTTTTTACTAGAACCAGTATTTATGTTGAAAACTGAACGCCTTCGAAAAATACACCCCTGTATTTCGGCATCCCACAAAAAAGCCTGAACTTTGTGCTTTTTATAAACAGATATTGATTAATGAAATACCATAGAGTATTGGTTGAAGCCATCGTTTACGCGCTGCAACAAATTTTTATTGAAAACCGGCAGGCCGACAAGGTAATTGAATATGTGCTGAAATCTAACAAAAAATGGGGCAGCCGCGACAGAGCCTTTATTGCCGAAAACACTTATGAGATTGTACGCTGGTGGCGGTTACTGAAATTTGTAACTCAGCTCTCTGGCTCTAAAGTTACAGAGGCGGCTCAATTCTGGCAGATATTCGGCGCCTGGCGCGTGTTGCAGGGAGATAAACTACCCGACTGGCAGGAATTTGCTGGTCTGAATCTAAAAAATATTACAGCCCGTTATGAAGAAGCCCAGCACACCAGAAAAATAAAAGAATCGGTGCCGGACTGGATTGATGAAACCGGTGAAAAAGAATTGGGCGAACAATGGAACGCCGAACTGCAGGCCATGAATCACCAGGCTCCGGTAGTGTTACGCACCAATACCTTAAAAACCAGTGTAGCTGAACTACAAAAGAAACTCAACGAGGCTGGTATTGAAACAGAAACCCTGCCTGATGCCCATGATGCATTGGTATTAAAACGCAGAGCCAATGTATTTGCCACCGAGGCCTTTAAGAACGGCCTCTTTGAAGTGCAGGATGCCGGCAGCCAGTTAATAGCGCCGTTTCTGGATGTTCAGCCGGGTATGCGTGTTATAGACGCCTGCGCCGGTGCAGGAGGCAAAACATTGCATCTGGCTACGCTGATGGAAAACAAAGGCCGCATTATTGCCATGGATGTAGAAGATTATAAGCTGCAGGAACTACAAAGACGTGCCCGCCGCAATGGTATTGGCAATGTGGAAACCAAACTGATAGAGGCTAAAACCATTAAAAGGCTGAAAGAAAGCGCCGACAGACTGCTATTAGATGTGCCGTGTTCTGGCCTGGGTGTTTTAAGACGTAACCCCGACGCGAAGTGGAAACTAAAGCCTGAGTTTCTGGATAACATCAGAAAAACCCAGACCGAAATTATAAGTAACTACTCAAAAATGCTGAAACCCGGCGGCAAAATGGTTTATGCCACCTGTAGTATACTGCCCTCTGAAAGCGAAGCGCAGGTGCAGCAGTTTCTGGCCACCCATACAGGTTTTGAGCTCATTGGCGAGCAGCGCACGTCACCTGCCAAAGAGGGGTATGACGGTTTTTATATGGCACTACTGCAAAAACAGTAAACCCGATTGCCTGTGAACGAAAAAGAGGAACATCCGCCCCTCTTTTTCGTTCATATCTTACAAAACCGGCATCAGCCTGCTATTATACTTTTCTTTTAGCAGCGGCACGCTTTGCCGTATTCAGCAACTGGGGGGCTTCGGTATATCCTAAAACCGACTGCACCACTTTCCCGTTATTAGGGTCAATAAAAAACAAGGTTGGGTAGGCTTGTACATCATATATGCCAGACAACTTCACGCCCTCGCCTTCTTCCATATCCATAGCTACATTAACAAAGTTCTGGTTAAAGAATTCGCCCAATTGCTTATCGGGGAATACTTTTGCCTGAAGCGCCTTGCATGGGCCACACCAGGTAGTGTAAGCATCCATAAAAATAAGCTTTTTCTCTGCTTTGGCCTTTTTAATTATTTCTTTCCATGAAGTTTTCTCTTCAAACTTAATACCTGTGGCAGATGAATGCTGAGCAAAGGTTGACCAACTCAAAAACAGCCCTAGAGTTGCCAGAAACAATCTTTTATTCATTTCTAAAACGATTTAAAATTTTTGCAAGAATAACGATAAAAATCGGAGTTTTAGTTTGTTACGCCAAAAAAACATGATAATCGTTTGACACCCGGTTTACCTCTTATAAAGTTTTACTTTGAGATATAACCAGACAGACCGACATTTAGCCTGTTAAACCAATACCTCATGAAAAAAATACTATTTCTTCTGCTACTTTCATTTTCTGCCACCGGGCAATCAAACCAAAAAAAAATTGATTCAGTAAGGGTGCTCGTCGAGAACGCATTCAACGAAAAAAATCCGGCTAATCTCTTTCAACTGACCGGAGAAGTGTTCAGGAAGCAACTGCCCGAAACTGAACTAAAAAATGTAATAACGCAGCTTCATAACCAACTGGGTACATGGAAATCTTCAGTGTTTGTAAAAAGCGTTGATGGTGTGGCTTTCTACAAAGGTATTTTTGAAAAAGCAACCCAGGACGTTTATTTAGCATTAGACGCATCAGATAAAATATCTACGCTACTTTTCCGGCCTAATGCCGATAATAAACCTAAAAAAGATTATCTGGTTGCAACCGATAACAAGATGCAGACCGCCTTAGATGTTAAGGTTGATAGTATAGTAAGGCCATATATCCAGTTAAAACATACCACAGGCCTGGCTTTGGCCATTGTTACTGATGGCAAGGTATACACCTACAATTATGGCGAAACCAAAAGAGGAAACCACCAATTACCAGACCCAAACAAAACGTTGTTCGAGATAGGCTCTATCAGTAAAACCTTTACTGCTATTCTACTGGCTGATGAGGTAGTAAAAGGCAAAATGGCGCTCGATGACCCAATTAACAAATATCTTCCGGATTCTATTCCTACATTGGCATTCAAGGGTGTGCCTATTACGCTTAAAAGTTTGTCAAACCACAGTTCGGGGCTACCAAGGCTGCCCATTAACCTTTACAAAAAAGGAGACCCAATAGACGAACCCTACAAAAATTATGATACCGAACGGATGTACACCTATCTGAAACACTTTAAGCCGTTCCGTGAAGTAGGCCTCAACTATGAATATTCTAATTTTGCCGTGGGATTGTTAGGTAATATTTTAGCTGTACAAAACCACACCACCTACGAAAAACTTCTGGCTCAGAAAATAACCGGCCCTCTGGATATGAAACATACATTCATTACTATACCCGCAAAACAGGAAGGCAACTTTGCGCAGGGCTACAACGAAAAAGGTGAAGCCACCTCACCCTGGGACCTGAACAGCCTGGCAGGGGCGGGCGGCATACGGTCGACAATTAACGACATGGTTATATATACACAAGCCAACATGAACAAGGCACCTGCAAATCTACAAAAAGCAATAGACCTTACCCACGCCATTACATTTGAACAGGGCCAACAGATTATTGGTCTGGGCTGGCATTTAACTAAAAATAGAAACATTTATCAGCATTCGGGAGGAACAGGGGGATTCAGAACCTTGGTTGCTTTTGATAAAACCAAAAAAACAGCGGTTGTGGTTTTGTCTAACTCAGCCGAAGAAGTAGCTCCTATTGGTTTTGAATTATTAAAATTAAACAAATAAAAACCCCAGGTATGGCTGACTGAATATTGAATTAGATTATAACCAATGTGGATATCACACAACAATAACAGTTTATTTTAAAGATAATATAGCGCTTAAAACAGGCCATCTGCATTGATACAAAACAAAACCCCGGATACACATACTGCGTAGCCGGGGTTTATTTATTACTTTATTACTTAGCTCTTATTTCAACTGGAACTCAATACGAGTGTTGGTTTTCTTGCCATCCGGAGTTGTGTAAGGAGTTGAAGGATCTTCGTCTCCTTTTCCTTCGTAGGTCATGCGTGCTTTGCTGATACATTTCTTTTTCAAGAAGTAAGCATAAACAGCGCAGGCACGCAATTTAGCAGCACGAAGGTTGGCGGCTGTGCTTGGGCCATCGTTGTATGCCACTACAGTAAGCATACTATCAGGGCATCTTTGCAACAATGTACAAACGCGGTCAAGTTTTTTGTATGATGTTGGTTTCAATTTGTTGGTTCCGCTGTAGAATTCAATTCCCTGAGCTGCTGCGCTTAGTTCATCCAATTCTTCTTTGGTAATCATACATCCGCTTAGCGTTCTGTAACCCGGAGCCATACCGTTTACGTAACCTTCAGGACAACCATCGTTTGATGCAAGACCAGGCAGGTCAGGACATTTATCTTTATCGTCAGCTACACCGTCATTGTCGCGGTCAGGGCAACCTTTAGCTGCTACAGAACCGGCAACTCTAGGGCAAGCATCATCTTTATCAGGAATACCGTCGCCGTCTGTATCAGGGCAACCTTTCAGTGAAGCCGGACCAGGTTCGTTAGGACAAGCATCTTCTTTATCTGTAATACCGTCACCGTCTGTATCAGGACAACCTTTCAAGGCTTTCAAACCAGGCACGTCAGGACAAGCGTCATCTTTATCAGCTACGCCGTCTTTGTCGCGGTCAGGACAACCCTGCAAAGAAGCAGGACCCGCTAAAGTTGGGCAGGCATCATCTTTATCAGCTACGCCGTCACCATCTGTGTCAGGACAACCATTCAAGGCCATTGGACCAGCCTGAGTAGGGCAGGCATCATCTTTATCAGGGATACCGTCACCGTCTGTGTCAGGACAACCCTGGAATTTACGAAGACCCTTTTCATTTACACAGGCGTCGCAACGATCAACAACACCGTCTTTATCTGTGTCTTTATCACCAAAACGGTAAGATACCAGTAAATTACCTACAGCGTAACCATCATTATAAGCTTTATTAGACACAAGGCTTGTAGTAGCGCGGCTTGTTCCATCAAGATAATCAGAGAACGCGTAGCGGTAACCCACTTCAAGACCCAATGTCCATCTTTCTGCTACATTATATTTTACACCTAAACCAAACGGAATTGCAAGCGCACCTTTTTTAAGGTTTGCTTTGTCTTCATCCATCCATGATTGCAACGGAGGGGCAGTAGCACCCGACTGAACCGTTACTGTAGGATTAGTGAAAACACCTGCAAGACCACCATATAGATAAGGTGTCAGGTTTCTTTTAAAGCCTCCGTCACAGAAATACTTGCGCTCGCCGAAAGGATATACTTCAGCAAGTAAAGATAATTCTGAAAGAGGTGAAGTAAATTTCAGACGACGATAATTCCATCTTCCGTTAGGGTTATCCAAATCGTTTCCGGCTAAACCACCAAAGAAGACCTGACCTCTTACCGCAAAATAGTTACCCAGGTGACGACGAACAAATGCGCCGAACATAGGACGGTTTTGTGAAAGATAAGATGCATCTTCTTGCATGTCTCCATAGTTCTGGTTAACTCCAAGCAGGAGGCCTGCCTCCCATTTGTATGGCTTGCAAACTTTGCAGGTGTCTTGAGCTTGCGTTGTCAGGGCAAAGACGAATAACGACGCAAATACTAGTATTGCCTTCTTCATGTTGGGGAATTTTTTGTTAATTCAAAAATAAAATGTTGTAAAAAAATTGGACTAAATAAAATATTAAGGTCACAATCTGTTCGGAATATGGTGGCAAATAAAAAACAAATAGTTAGAAATTTAAAAAAAACGGGCTCATTTTTTTTGAAAATATGATTAATTGGTAAAAACACCCGGTTAAAACCGCATTTAGCCCTGAATATTTCTGAACTACACCTGCCTTTCGAAATTTCAATGTAAGGCATTGGCTAAATCGAGCATAAATACATACTCTTTCGCTATCAGCTTCAGAGAAGAAAAACGACCTGATGCACCCCCATGCCCAGCCTCCATGTCTGTATACAATAACAGCAGGTTTTGGTCGGTTTTTCTGGTGCGTAATCGGGCCACCCATTTTGCGGGCTCAAAATATTGCACCTGCGAATCATGTAAACCGGTAGTTATCAACATATTAGGATAGTCCTTAGCATCGATATTGTCGTAAGGAGAATAAGACAGCATATAGTCATAAGACGCTTTGTTTTTGGGGTTACCCCATTCTTCAAACTCTCCGGTGGTTAGTGGTATGCTTTCATCAAGCATGGTAGTAACCACATCTACAAATGGTACGGCTGCTACTATGCCCTTGTACAAATCAGGCTGCATATTATTAATGGCGCCCATCAGTAACCCACCTGCGCTACCCCCCATGGCAAACAATTTGGCGGGGCTGCAATACTGGTTAGCAATTAGGAACCGGGAACAGTCAATGAAGTCATAAAATGTATTTTTCTTATTAAACATTTTGCCGCTGTCATACCATTCGCGGCCCATTTCCTGCCCCCCGCGTATGTGAGCAATGGCATAAACAAACCCCCTGTCGAGGAGGCTTAAACGTACCGAACTAAAGGTGGCATCGGTTGAGTATCCGTAAGAACCATAAGAATACTGTAACAAAGGGGCCGTGCCGTTTAGCAGTGTGTCTTTACGATAAACAATTGAAACCGGTACCTTTACTCCGTCGCGAGCTGTTGCAAAAACCCGTTCAGATACATAATTGTTTTTATTGAAGTCGCCCAAAACGGCCTGCTGTTTTTTCAATTCTACCTCACGGGTATCAAGGTTATAGTCAAATGTAGAACCGGGCGTTGTAAGCGATGTATAAATGTATCTGAGCACATGGGTGTTAAAGTCTGGATTAGTGCCAATGTAGGCATCATAGGCGGGTTCGCTGAACTCAATATAATGGTCATTGCCGCTGGTCTGATTAATTACCCGCAATTGAATAAGCCCCTCTCTCCTTTCCTGCAATACCAGATGGTTGGTGAATACCTCCATCGACTCCAGAAAAACATCTTTTCTGTGAGCAATTACCTCTTTCCATTTTGTTTTATCGGCTGCTTCATTTTCCTTTACCTCCAATAGTTTAAAGTTAGCGGCCTTGTTCTGATTAGTGCGGATATAAAATTTATCATGCAAATGCTCAATTACGTATTCATGCCCGCGTTCTCTTTCGGCAAATACTTTAAATTCGCCCAATGGCTTTGCAGCCTCTAACAATCTGTATTCGGTAGATACGCCGTTGTGGTCGCAACTGATGGCAATGTATTTTTTGGATTTCATTCTATAAAGCCCCATGTAAAACTGGTTGTCTTTTTCTTCATATACCAGTACGTCGGTCTTTACATCGGTACCTAATTCGTGGCGCCATACCTGATACCCCAGCAGCGTTTGCTGGTCACGGCGGATATAAAAAAATGTTTTGTTATCTGCCGCCCAGGCATAGTAGCCTCCTTCTGTGTTTTTTATCTGTTCCTTATATAATTTACCTGTTTTCAGGTTTTTGAATCTGACGGTATAGTTGCGTCTGCTAACGGTATCTATTCCATAGGCCATCACCTCATCGTTATCGGTAATTTCATACCCGCCGATATTAAAATAAGGTTTAGCTTTCCCGAGTTTATTACCGTCGAGCAGTATTTCTTCAGGCGCATTCAAACTTTCTTTTTTGCGGCAATAAATGGGGTATTCGCCACCTTCCATATATCGGTAATAGTAAAAATAGTTGCCTTCCTTAACCGGCACCGATTCGTCTTGTTCCTGAATACGGCTTTTCATTTCCTGAAATAGCTTTTCTTCAAAATCCTTTACCGGAGCCATCACCTGCTCAAGGTAGGCATTTTCAGCATTCAGATATGCTATAACCTCGGGGTTTTCTCTTTCATTAAGCCAATAGTATTCATCTATGCGGGTGTGGCCATGTACTGATAATTCTTTGGGTTGCGGTTTTGCTACGGGTGGGGTAATCCCATCGTGTTTCATTAGTTGTATTGTACTCATATTGTTATTTTTAGGAATTTTCTTTCTGTATCCAGATAATATATGAATTTTAAACCGGCATACCTTCGCCGGCTTTTGGTTTTTATATTAACCGTTAAAAAACGGTTTTTTGTTCAACAAAGAAATAATTACGATTTTTATACCTAATATTACGGGTATAAACTAAATGAAATTAAAATAAATACAGTGTAGATGAGAAAGAGAATTTTACTTTTGACAGTTGTTGTAAGCGTCTCGTTGTTTTCTGCTTTTACTTTACCCAAAGACGAGTTGGAAGAAGTTTTCGGAAAAATCAATGATGATGTCCTGAATCGCGGCCGTGCGTATGAAACTCTGGGTGAAGCCACCTCAAGCATCGGGCATCGCCTTACAGGAAGCCCGAATGGTAAAAAAGCTGAGGATTTTGCCTATAACTTGTTGAAGGAATACGGTTTTGCCGACGTGAAATATATGCCTTTTGAGGTTGAATCGTGGGCAAGAGACACCGTTAGCCTGGCTATTGTACCCAAAGGCAGTGATAATTTCAGAGATGTTGAGGTAGTGGCACTGGCGCATTCGCCGGTTTCGTCGCACATCAAAGGCCCGATTGTAGATTGTGGCGACGGTGTAGAGGCTGACTTTGAAAAAGTAAAAGATCAGGTTAAAGGTAAAATTGCGTTGTTCAATATCAACCTGCAATCGCCGGAAAACAAAGGCAAGAAAAACCTGCACCGCTCTGAAAAAACAGCATTGGCCATTAAATACGGCGCAGCGGGGGTAATTATTGCCAACGCGGTTGAAGGAGGCGTACTGCTTACAGGAACGGCCTCTGTTACCGGCGCGCTGATTCCGATTCCTGCTGTTTGTGTATCGGTTGAAAGTGGCAAGCAGATTCGGAAATGGATGAACGAAGAGCCTAATCTGCTGGCGGTAATTGATATGCAGAATTTCAGCCGCCCTATTAAAGCCAGAAACGTGATAGCTACCCTACCCGGAAGTTCTAAAAAACTTAAAGATGACAAAATTGTAATTGGCGGACACCTGGACTCGTGGGATCTGGCAACAGGTGCAATGGATAACGGTATTGGCTCTTTTACTGTTTTAGACGTAGCACGGGTGTTTCAGGCATTGAAACTGAAAACCAAAAGAACTATTGAGTTTGTGATGTTTATGGGCGAAGAACAAGGCCTGCTGGGCTCTAAGGCCATGGTGAAAAAATATCTGGATGAGGGAAAACTGGATAAGGTTCAGTTAATGATGAATCTGGACATGGTAAACAATGCCCGCGGGTTTAATGCAATGGGGCGCCCTGAACTGAGGGCTTTCTTTGATGAAGTAGGCACTAAAATCAGAAAAATTGATTCCAGCTATACCAACACCAATCCGAACGGAGCCGGTTTGCACTCAGACCACCAGCCGTTTATGATACAGGGAGTGCCGGTTTGCTCGCCGTCGGGCAGTTTCCCGGTAAAAGCCTACAACTGTTATCATGCCAACTGCGACCGCTTTGATTTAATTGATAAAAAACAAATTAACAATAATGTTCGCTTCACAGCCATGATGCTTTATGCCCTGGCCAATGCTGATGCATTGCCTACAAAGAAAATGAATGATGAAGAAACCAAAGAGTTTTTGATTAAACAGAATCTGAAAAACGAGCTGATAATTGGCAAAGACTGGCGTTGGAAAGAATAAGATTTTATACCGGGGCTCTCATGAAAATGAGGGCCTTTTTTATGGATGATTAATGCTGGTGGCTATGGCAGGCTCTTTTATGAAAATACCAGTTTAAGCCATAAGCAAGGGACATTAACAGACCGCCGCTTACATTAAAAATGGTTTCGTAGGCGTTAGAAACAATAAAGATACCCAGCATATTAAATGCCAATGCCAGAGTTAACAAAGCAAGGGGAAGCGAATTACGATGATTCTTGTAATCTTTTAACAAAAGATAAACCGCCAGGCAGGCACTTATGGCAATCAGAAAAAACTCTGATTTTTCGCTGATGGTATTTTTACTCAGATAAGGTAATGATGTTATTATAAAAGGCATAGCCAGACAATGCACCATGCAGAGTATAGAAAGCCACAGACCTACTTTATTGAGATTATGATAATGAGTGAATATTTTCCGCATACTCCATGTGAAATTGTATCACAGAAACCGTGACACAAAGATAGAACAAATATGCAACATCATTGCAATTGTTTTAGTTCAATCTTATCTGTTCTTTCGGTTTTCATTATTCGGGTTGTGCGGGGCTGTGCTGATCAATCAATATTCCTGCTGCTGTTTCAGGTTGTTTGCTTTGCAAAAAAGGGCTGGCTTCTTAGTTGGCCAACCCTTAATCATATTAAAAACCCTCTTTTTCTGCTTCTTCTTTCTTTTTCTTTTCTTCTTTTTTCTGCGTTGCCTCTTTGGGCGCTTCTGCCAGCTTCTTGGGGTCAGCTTTGGTTCCTTTAGCTGGCTCTTTCAGGCCGCGGTAGGTTTCCAGGAACATCTTTCTGAAAAGAATGGCCTCTGAGTGGTCGACGGCTATAACCTGATACCCACGGTCTTTTCTTCGCTCTCCTTTAGTTACCAGCGCATTGAAGGCATCATCAGAAGATATAATACCCATTTCATTTTCTTTGTAACCCATATAATACCAGCTTTCTGGCGATAGCTCCAGAAAAACATAGACCTCGTCGCCGGTAACTGGGTTTTTCCGTATCTCTACATAACCATTTATTTTGGCATTGATATCTGTCTCGCCAATGTTTGATACCCCCAGCTTGCCTACGCTTCTGTAGGCGTTCTGCTTAGGCTCCCAGACCAACTGCAGGTCGCTGAATACAATGGTATTGATAAAGCGGGGCGAAAACCTGAATAACGGCACATATTCTTTAGCAGACCGCAGCTTGTAGTCTTCAATGTCTTTTTCGCCTACGATATACGAGATTTTTGAAATTAACTCAGGCGAATTAAGCTCAATGGCGGCTTCGTTTACACCCAGGTCAAGGTTAGTTTTTACAATTTTAGTAGCCATATTAGCCAGTATAGGCTGTGCCACCGGGAAGTTTACCAGCATCATGGTATTAAACTGATGCCTTGACGAATCGAGTCTTAAAGTAGCAAAACCTGTTGTTTGCATATACTGTGCCAGTTCTTTACCCAACAGGTTGTATTTGCCTTCAAGATTAATAATACCCTTGTCTTCAATCAGCTCGTATTTATTAACAGCTGTGGCTTTGGGGTCATCAGGTTTTATACTGAACAGCCTGTTTGTTTCGTCTCGGCGCAAGACACCGTTTACCACAAAAACATCCTGGTCTTCTTCGGTTTCTTTGGCAGACAAAAACGTAGGGTACAATCCATTGGTAGAAGTTGTAGTTCTGAAATGCAAACCGGCAAACAGCGGTTCTTCATCACTTTTCAGGTTTTTATCAACTGTAATAACCACTTCTTCAGATTTTTCTCCTTTGTATGGTATCCAGTAACCACCCAGTTTAGGATATTTTTTAAGTACCGGCAATACGAAACCATCCATAGCCAGGGTTTTAACAGGCGCCCACATAGAAATTTCTCCCTGATAGATGATTTTTGGTGACAGATACACGCTATCGCGGTCTCTGACGGTGGCATGAGCATAGGTAGAATACCCCTTCTCTTTTGTTTTCCTGCCGTCAGGCCCTGCCAGGAGCTTTACCTCTCTTAACTCAAAGTCACCCATTTTTATATTGAAAGTATCTTTTCTGGCATTCACAAACTGATAGGAGGCATCGCCGGTAAATCTGCTTTTGGAAAGAATCTGTATGTTACCATTGCTCAGGTTATGGAAGCCATTCAGGGTGTCAATTGTCAGTCGGGCGTTTTTAAAAGGCAGCATTTCGGCGTCTTTTCTGATAGCCACCTGCCCTTTGTTAGGCATGATTCTGGCATCTGCCGATTGAATGTATGGCACTCCGCCGATATTCAAGGTTAATTGCTCAATATCATAAACTGCCGAACTTCCTTTGAAAGCCAGCCCTTCCTGAGCAGAATTAGTTGATGCAAATAGTGTAGAGGCTAAATCGCCTTTCATGCTTATCTGTTTTTTCTTAATATTCCACTCTGCTTTGTCTATATTGGTTTTATAGGCTGCATACGGAAACTCCAAAGAGGTCTGCCTTGTGGTATCATTAAAGCTATTGCCTTCATTACCCACAATATTTACCAGACTTTTGGTGATATTGAAATTAATATCTACGTTTTTTGCCAACAATACAGCTTTGGTTAAGGGAGAACTGGCCTTGATTTTAAACTGCGAGTTATCGGCAAAAAAGCCCTCTTTATTAAACTTGAATTGTTCAGAGCTGGTCTCTGAATCGTTACGAACCAGGTTACCTGCACCAAATAATCCGGTTTTTCTTAATAGTATTTTCCCTTTTAAAGATGAAGATGCCAGATAAAAATCAAACCCTTCAGTAGAGGCAATCAGCATTGAATCTGCTTTGGGTACCCATTTCAGGGTGTAGTCTTTTACATCTACTTTAGGGTAATAAGCCCCACCGGGCCTGGCGGTTTCCAGCACTTTACCCAACTTGCCTTTGGCTGTTAATGAGTCGGTAAAAAAGAAGATTTCGTCAGATGTTAAAGTGGCAGCCAGATGATTAATGTCTCCTGTGGTATGCAGGCCTTTGTCGTCCATCACCAGCTCAGAGGCAAACTTAACAGAGGTTTCGCTGCCATATATAGGATACTTACCACCGGGCACTTTATGCGAAAAGCCAATGGTGGTATCTGTCAGAATTTTTAGCTTTTCTTTAAACGGTTTAAATATATTGCCCGAATAGAAGGTGCCACTAAACTCCAAAGGTTTTACGTTCAGGCTGTCAAAGTCTATTTTCGGCACCTCAAATCGCACTTCACGGTTAAATGCCCGGTTGCCTCTGTAGGCATCATCAAAATAAACAATTACACCCTTATCTATTTTCAGGATAGGATACTGCGGCAAATGCATCCGGCCGGACTTGTTATCAGGTTTGTTGAGATACACCACGCCTGCGTTATCATATTTAAATTTACTGCCTATCTCTTTGGTAGCGCCTTTGGCATAGGCATCCGGGGGTGTAAAGGTAATTGAATCTATCCTGGGCAAAGAGAGCGAGTACTTCTCGTAATCGAGTACCAGTTCTTTACCAGAAAAACGAAAGTTTTTTGCCTTTAGCTGACCATTAAAGGCAAAGGTTCTGTTTTTACCTACTTTTACGATACCATCATAAGGCAATACATACGCTTCCAGCGAATCGCTCAGGTTAAAACGCTTCACCCCCCTTATCAACAGTGATTTGTCTGTCAGGTTTAAGGAAGCATTAGCGGTAGAGTCTTTACTGCTGCCATAAATAGAAGGTATGAGCAGGTCGTCAAAATCTTTTTTACCAGTGTTGGCAGCCAGATAATGCTGCCCTTTTCTGGTAATGCTGTAGAGGTCTGTTATGGGGTTATAGTATAAAAACCCTTGCTGCTCGGCCAGCATAAAGCCTGATTTCAGGTTCTGGGCCGATACCCGGTTATTATTAAATGCGCCTACCTCATGCACACTGAAAGAAGATTTGTTGTTTTTCTGCACAAAATTAGAGGCCACCAGCAACGGATTAAAACTGCCACCACCGCTGAGCCTGCCTAACCTTTGGGCGTCAAAGAAATCGAGCGATTCAAACAAGGCCGGTACCTGCGTTTTGCCGGATACAATATAGAAATCCATTTTGCCTTCTGCCAGATTCCACCGCATGGCATCGCATTTGATACCCAACTGATGATACGAATCTATAAACAGGGCATCTCTGTAGCTGCCGGCTTCTATTTTATTCAATTTCAGCAGGCCGTCGGCAGGTATGTAATTGAGTTTTACGGCCGGATGATAGATTGAGTCCTGGCCGATGTAGGTTACAAAGCTGGCCAACTGCGCATTGATGAAAGCATCATTAATTTCGAAGCGCGTACTACTGGTTTTAAAAACCGTTTTGCCGTCTTGTTTTACTGTAATGTATGCATAACTATTGCTGGCAGATGAAGAAAAGATTCTTTTGCCGATAATAGAAAACCCACCTTTGTACTCAATACTTTTATCGATATTCTTGATGAAGGCGTCGCTCTGGTAAGACATAAAACGCGGATACGATGCCGGTACATTTTTGGCGCGCTTTTCGCCTTTAAACTCCAGCACTCCTTTTACCGGGGCTGTCAGGCGGTCGGGATAGGTAAAAGTAACATCTTCTGCTGTAAAACGCGGGTTTCTGACTTCAAAGGTATAGTCGGCCAAAGTTGCTGAAATCTGAGGTAGTCCGAGATTAGCCCAGGTGATTGTGCCGGCCTTACCTACAAAAACGCCGTCTTTCAACGCTATGGTGCCTGAAGTTTGGCTAATAGCCACTGAGTCGCTGGCGGTGGCCATAACCAGGTCGGCATTGCTGAACTCAACAGCCACACCAGACAACACCGGCATGGGTTTCTTAGTCAACTCCTGTAACCCATTGCCAGCAGAAAGCGGCGGTGTTACGGGTACGGGTACGTCCCAGCCATCAAATAATTTTGATTCTTCTTCAGGGGCAGGAGCTGCCGTAGTGGCAGGTGGGGCAGCTTTTGCTGCTTCTGGCATTTTACCAGAGAACGTGAAATCGAATGTACCCCCAAGTACATATAACCGGTTAAAGCCCGAGGCATAGATTCTGCGCTTCTCCAGAAAATCCTTAAAGGTTTCAAAAACACGGGTAGCTGTTTTTAGGTCATATTGCTCAACCGTCTTTTGCGCCACCCCCAGAAAATTATCAAGGCGTGTATTGTTATAGTTTTCTTGTGTTATCAGTTTATCAATCAGCAGAAAGAGGTAATAAAACTGTGCCATTTTATGCCCTTTCAGCCCCATCCGCCTGGTTGTGTTCATCAATACCGTTTTCTGGCTGTCGGTAAAGCGGGTTGTCCAGTAAACCTCAAACTTATCGCCCATAGCAATGGCTATTGCATTTTTTTCTGCGCCCATTACCGTCTTAATCTCACTGATAAAGGTCTGTGGGTTTTCTGACAACCTGATTGATTGTGCCTTTGCCCCAACCGACAAAAGAATACCACAACAGAAGATAATAGTTAGGTGCCGCATATGAAAAGAACTGCGATTGTGTTCGCCCTTTTAAATTACTTATATTTAAAAACGACTGCCGCCCAATTATTCTTGCTTAGATGAGCCAGTTTTTTTAGCCCCGCCGACTCGGCAACTGTTTGAATATCAGCAATATCTTTTTCATAAAACCCACTAACTATCAGTTCGGCGCCCGGAGCCATGAATTTAACATACGCCGGTATCTGGCTGATAAGGATATTCCGGTTAATATTGGCCAGTACAATTTCGTAAACATCTTGTGGTTGGTCTTCTATGGTACCCTGCCTTACACTTACGTTTGTTACATTATTCAGCCGTATATTTTCTATGGTGTTTTCAACAGACCACTCGTCAATATCAAATGCACTAATATGGCTTGCTTGCAGTTTTGACGCCAAAACAGCCAGAATACCGGTACCTGTGCCAACATCAAGCACTTTTTTGCCCGTATGGTCAATGTTAAGCTGATGCTCCATTACCATAGAGGTGGTTTCATGATGCCCCGTACCGAACGACATCTTGGGTGTAATAATGATTTCATAAGGAAACCCTGGCCTGGGTTCGTGAAAATCAGCCCGAACAAAAATCTGTTCACCAATCTGAATCGGCTGAAAATTCTTCTCCCATTCTGCGTTCCAGTTCTGCCTTACTATCTTTTTAAACTGATACGAAATACCCGTGCGCGCAGCGTAGCTTTCCAGCATTTGCTTCACGGCCATATCATTGAAAATTTCTTCCTGAATGTAGGCCTCCAGCCCGTCTTCGGTTTCAACGAACGATTCAAAACCTAACTCGGCCAATTCTGCCATCAGAATTTCCACAAAATCGGCATCTGCCTGTAACGATAATTCTATATAATCCATGCTGTAAAGTTCGGAAATTCTTCTTACTTACAAAGTATTTATCTTAAAGTGTAACAGGTACTTTTACCTCGGTGTTCTCCCAAAGCAAAACCATGTTTGCTCCCCCTGCCACTGCAGCAAAGTCTATTTTAAATTGCTCTACGGTTCGGGTGGTTTTGCCGGCTGGCACATCTACCCTTAGTACATCTTGCAACTCATCATATTTGGTGCCCCACTGCCCGGTTTGTCTGTTCAACACTATAGTCCATACATCCGCATTGGGTACTGTCCATAAAGTATATGATCCGGCTTTTAGTGGTTTGCCTGCAATTTTTACATCTTGCTTTACCATAAAGAGCGTGGCCTCGTTTGCACCGGTTCTCCAGATTTTGCCATAAGGCACCAGCTGGCCAAAAACCACACGGTCTTTTTTGTAAGGGCGGCAGTAATCTACCTGAACCGATAAGCCATTCTTATTAAACGATGCGGTATCAGCAGGGCTTTTGCTTTTGGTATAGGCCCTTACGCCAAAAAAAGCCAGAGCTAATACAGCCACCCCGGCAAGAAGTATTCCTATCTTTTTGTTCATACGAGAAGAATTTAAAGTGATTGACTAAAGCTGAGCTACTATTTAAACACGCTGCTTTTTTATAAGAACTCATCTTTGAAGCGGTTCGTTTGAAGAGCCACTAAAATTAAATAAAGTTTTTTTCTGTTTTCATTTTAGAAAACGTCAATTTTGCGGTGCAAATGCTTTGTACTTTTTTTGAAAACCAATAAGTGTAAAATTGTAAGCGGCCCTGAGCAAGTGTAAGCCTTTGGGGTTGAATTTATTTGCAAGACAGGAACAATTTGGTTTAAAATTAAGGTTAATTAGATAATTAAAAACAGTTAAGAGGGCAAAAATACATACAAATGCTAGATATTATTCATTTACTACCTGATTCGATTGCCAATCAGATTGCGGCGGGAGAAGTTGTGCAAAGACCGGCTTCAGTAGTAAAAGAATTATTGGAGAATTCGATAGACGCCCAGGCCCAGACCATACAACTGATTGTAAAAGATGCCGGCAGAACCCTGATACAGGTAATTGACGACGGCGTGGGGATGTCGGCCACTGATGCACGCATGAGTTTTGAACGGCACGCTACCTCAAAAATTAAAACAGCCGATGATTTGTTTGCCATACGTACCATGGGGTTCAGGGGCGAAGCGCTGGCTTCAATAGCCGCGGTGGCTCAGGTAGAATTACGTACACGCCGACAAAATGACGAGGTGGGAACGATGATTAGAATTGAAGGCTCGGAGTTAAAAAGTCAGGAGTCTGTATCTTGTACCAAGGGTACTAATTTTCAGGTAAAAAATCTGTTTTTTAACGTGCCAGCCAGAAGAAACTTCCTGAAGTCGAACCCGGTTGAAATGAAGCATGTGCTGGACGAGTTTCAGCGTGTGGCACTGGCACACCCCGAAATTCAGTTTACGCTTTACCATAACGATGTGGAGGTTTATAACCTTCCGGCCGGAAAACTAAGCCGCAGGATTATTGATATTTTTGGCAAAAACTACCGCGAGCAATTAGCTAATTGCGAAGAAGAAACACCTTTTGTAAATGTAGAAGGCTTTGTGGGTAAGCCGGAGTCGGCCAAGAAAGGGCGCGGTGAGCAGTTTTTCTTTGTCAATAAACGGTTTATCAAGCATAATTACCTGCACCATGCCGTGCTAAGTGCCTTTGAGGCCACAATACCCGAAGGCAGCAGCCCGTTTTACGTGTTATTTCTTGAGATTGACCCATCACACATAGACATTAACATTCATCCTACCAAAACGGAGATAAAATTTGATGACGAAAGAGCCGTGTATGCCATCATCAGGTCGGCAGTAAGACGGGCCATTGGCGTATATAACCTGACACCTACTATTGATTTTGAATCTGATATTAATTTTGGCAATATCACTTCAACCGGCAGGTTCAGCGACACACCAACGCCCATCAGCCAGTCCATTTCAGATTTTGAAAAACCACGAAGGGGGCTTGAGTCACTAGCGTCAATGACTGATTCATTAAGAGACAGAGGAAATACCGAAAACTGGCGTAAACTGTTTGAAGGGATGGAGAGTTTCAAGCCCAATAACCAGAGTACGCTGGGTTTTCAGAGTGCCGCCTCTCCTGCCGATGCACCCATAACACTGGGCAGCAAAGCCAATGATATTATTCTTGACGAAAGCAAAAGGCTGGCCGAAATAAAAGAAATAACGGCTATTCAGGTTCAGAACAGGTTTATTGTGGCGCAGGCCAAAAGTGGTTTGATGCTTATTGACCAGAGAGCCGCTTATGAGCGTATTCTTTACGAGAAGTATCATAACAACCTGAAAAATAAAAACTCGTTTACGCAACAACTGCTTTTCCCGAAAACTGTGGACCTCCATCCTGCTGATTTTCAACTGGTGCTTGAGATACAGGATGAGATTAAGGCATTGGGTTTTTCTTTTGAAGAATTCGGGCAGAACACCATCAAAATAAGTGGTGTACCACCGGAGGTGCAGGAAGAAAACGAAAAAGAGATTTTTGAGGGGTTATTACAACAATATAAGACCAACCAAAGCGATTTACATCTGGATGTGATTGAGAATGTGGCGCGCTCGTTCTCAAAAAAATCTTCTGCCAAATATATTGGCGAACTTTCGAAAATTGAAATAAATTTACTGATTCATCAACTTTTTGAAACGGCTGTTCCGGGTTATACTCCGAGTGGAGAACCGATTATGACCATTTTATCGGTAGAACGCCTGGCCGAACTCATTATTAAAAAATAAATCAAAAGATATGTTTTATTTAAGCCCTGTTGCCCGTAATTTATTGATAATAAATGTTGTAGTATTTTTTCTGTCGCGCTTTCTCAATGATGATTACATTACACAACAATTTGCGTTCTATAATCCGATTCTGCCTGGCGAATCGATGCTACTGAACCCGAATTTTAAGATATGGCAGCCCGTTACTTATATGTTTATGCACGCCAACCTTAACCACTTAATAAGTAATATGTTTGCTTTACTTATTTTTGGCTCGGGCATTGAAACATTTTTGGGTTCGAAACGTTTTTTAATATACTATTTAATAACGGGGGTCGGAGCTAGCTTTATTTACACTTTTGTAAATATTTACGATATGCTACAGTTCTCGCCGGAGTCAGATGCTTACGCTTTACTGGCCTTAACGCCAATGGTGGGGGCATCGGGCGCGATTTTCGGTATTCTGATAGCATACGCTTATCTGTTCCCGAATAACGAGCTGATTATTTTCCCGCTCCCGATACCCATTAAGGCCAAGTATCTGGTCGCTTTTTATGGTATCTATGAGTTATACTCTGGGGTTCATGGCTCATCAATGGGAGTAGCTCATTTTGCACACGTAGGCGGCCTGCTGGTAGGCTTCATTCTGTTAAGATATTTCGGTTTCGGAAAAATGCGGTATTAATTTTTTGTTTAAATTTGTTTAAGGAAAACAGAGAAGTTGGCAAATTTCTTAGAAGACATAAAAAGACCTTTTCGTCGTGGGAACACATTGGTGCAACTAATGCTCATCAATGCGGTGGTTTTCTTGTCTTTAATTCTGGCAGGCTTTATATTGTCTTTTGTTCCCGGCGGCAGTGTTATTGAAAGAGCCATCAATAACAACATTATATTGGTTGCGCCTTTAAGGGAGCTTGTGATGCAACCCTGGACCCTCCTTACCTACGGTTTTACGCATTACAGTTTCTGGCACCTGCTCTTTAATATGATGACCCTGTTCTGGTTTGGAACCCTGGTACAGGAGTTTATAGGCAGTCGTAAACTGCTAAGTATATATATTCTCGGGGCGGTTTTCAGTGGCATTATTTACGTGGGTATTTATAACCTGCTTTTATTGGCGCCTCAGGTTAATAACATCAATTCAACAATACTGGGGGCTTCTGCTGCGGTATGTGCGGTTATGTTTGCGGCCGTAACGCTTCTGCCTGAATACGAGTTTTATTTTTTCGGGCTTTTTCTTATTAAAATAAAATACATTGCCTGGTTTTTTCTGCTCCTTTCTTTTATAGTGCCCAGCAGTGGAATTTCTCATCTGGGTGGTGCTTTGGCAGGCTATTCTTACATTTATTTATTGCGCAAAGGGGTTAACTTGGGCAGCCCTATTGAAGCCGTTGCTGACTGGTGGAGTGATTTCTGGAGACCAAAGCCCAAAATGAAAATACCGCAAAGAAGATACAGTGAGTCTACGGTATCTAACAAAGGTATGAGCAGCTCCGGCCTGGACCCCAATTATTTTCCGGACCAGGATGAAGTAGATGCTATTCTGGACAAAATTGGGAAATCTGGCTATGAAAGCCTTACCAAAGAAGAAAAGCATAAGCTTTATCGTGCCAGCCAAAAGAAAGATTAGTTCAAGTAAATTCTGTTATTTTTTATACCTTTGTTGGCTTCATTTAACTTCATACTTCAAAATTAAGTATGGTTGGCAAACTGTTTGGGCGAAAAATGTAAATTTTTACAATGAAAATAAACATTTTATAATTTCTTTAGTTTAAGCAGAACAATCGACTTGTAATTTGTTATAAAGATATGCTCATCACACCCGGCGAACTTCTGGAAAATATTGAAGAACCCTACGATCTAAGAAAACTTGACCGCTCAAAACTTCCGCAGGTTGCCGACGAACTCCGACAGTTTATTATAGATATTGTGTCTGTTTATGGTGGGCATTTTGGCGCAAGCCTTGGTGTGGTTGAGCTAACTGTAGCCCTGCATTATGTATTCAATACGCCGGATGACCAGCTCGTTTGGGACGTGGGGCATCAGGCCTATGGCCATAAGATTCTTACCGGCCGCAGAAAACAGTTTCATACTAACCGCTTTTATGGCGGTATTTCTGGTTTCCCGAAACGAAAAGAGAGCATATACGATACGTTTGGTGTTGGGCATTCTTCTACATCAATATCAGCCGCCCTGGGTATGGCGGTTGGCTCGCTGCAAAACGGCAACAAAAAACGCCAGCACATTGCCGTAATCGGCGACGGCTCTATGACAGCCGGAATGGCCTTTGAAGCAATGAACCATGCCGGTGATGTTAAAGATGCCAATCTGCTGATTATTCTGAACGATAACTGCATGGCTATTGACCCCAACGTTGGGGCGCTGAAGCAGTATCTGACCGACATTACCACATCACAGACCTACAATAAGGCCAAAGATGATGTCTGGAATCTTCTGGGTAAAATGAGCACCTTTGGCAAAAGTGCCAGAGAAATTGTGCAAAAGGTAGAAAACGCCATGAAAGGCGCCTTGCTTAGCCAGAGTAATTTATTTGAAGCGTTAAATCTCCGTTATTTTGGCCCCATTGATGGTCATGACCTTGACCACATGGTAAGCGTAATGGAAGACCTGAAGAATATTCCGGGCCCGAAAATCCTGCACTGTCTTACAGTAAAAGGTAAAGGATATGCCCCGGCTGAAAAAGACCAGACCAAATGGCACGCCCCCGGGCTTTTTGATAAAGTTACCGGCGAAATAAAGAAAAAAGTATATGACAAGCCAATGCCTCCTAAGTATCAGGATGTATTTGGCCATACCATTGTTGAGCTGGCCGAAGTAAACACTAAAATTATTGGTGTTACACCTGCCATGCCCTCAGGGTCATCATTAAATATAATGATGAAAGCCATACCAGACAGGGCATTTGATGTAGGCATTGCCGAACAACATGCCGTTACGTTCTCTGCCGGAATGGCTACCCAGGGAATGGTAGTTTATTGCAACATCTATTCAACTTTTATGCAGCGCGCCTACGACCAGGTAATTCATGATGTGTGCATACAAGAGCTACCGGTTATCTTTTGCCTCGACAGAGCGGGTTTTGCCGGTGCCGACGGCCCTACGCATCATGGCGCTTATGACATTGCTTACATGCGCTGCATACCGAATATGATAATAGCCGCCCCTATGAATGAAGAAGAGCTGCGGAATATGATGTACACCTTCCAGCTGGATGAGTCGCAAAAGCTGAAAACAGCCTTTACGATACGGTATCCGCGTGGCGAGGGAGTTTTACCTGACTGGAGACGACCACTCAGAAAAATGACCATCGGCAAAGGGCAAAAAATAAAAGATGGTGCAGACATTGCCATTCTAACTATTGGCCACATAGGCAATTATGCAGTAGAGGCCTGCCAAATGTTAGAGGCCGAAGGTATAAGCGCAGCACATTACGATTTAAGATTTGTAAAACCACTGGACGAAGCTCTTTTACATGAGGTGTTCAGACAATTTGATAAAGTAATAACCGTAGAAGACGGTTGCCTGAAAGGTGGCATGGGAAGTGCCGTACTAGAGTTTATGGCTGATAATGAATATACCGCCAAGGTAAAACGCCTGGGTATTCCGGACCGTATAGTGGAACATGGTGAGCAGATTGAGCTGCACCGTGAGTGTGGTTTTGACCCTGAAGGTATAGCTGAAGCGGCCCGGGAGATGATTAATAACAGGATTCTGGTGTACTAAGAAATCTGTACATGTATGATACTGAAATTAAGCGGCTATGGCCGCTTAATTAGTTTTAAACAGGAACCACAAGCCCCTGTTTTTCGTTAGTTTTAAATAATCTGCCTTATACTTGTGAGCGAAAAACAATTGAACGACATCGACCTTACCGGCTTTGACCAGATAGAGGTTTTAGGTGCCAGAGAACATAATCTAAAAAATATTGACGTCAACATCCCCCGTAACAAGCTTGTCGTTATTACAGGTATTTCGGGTAGTGGCAAATCTTCACTGGCTTTCGATACCATCTATGCCGAAGGCCAGAGACGATACATGGAGAGCTTCTCTTCTTATGCACGAAGTTTCATCGGCGACATGGAACGGCCGGATGTAGATAAAATCAATGGTTTGTCGCCGGTTATCTCGATCGAGCAAAAAACTACTTCAAAAAATCCCCGCTCTACAGTGGGTACAACCACCGAAATATACGATTTCCTTCGCCTGCTATTTGCGCGTGCCAGTGAGGCATTCAGCTATGTATCCGGCGATAAAATGGTGAAGCAAACGCAGGACCAGATTATTGACCAGATTCTGCAACAGCACGAAAACCAGAAAATCACTTTACTGGCGCCATTGGTAAAAGGCCGGAAAGGACACTATCGGGAATTGTTTGTTCAGATAGCAAAAATGGGCTATAACAAAGTGCGCGTTGATGGCGAAATAGCAGACATAACGCCAAAAATGCAGCTGGATCGCTACAAGATACATGATATTGAAGTGGTTATTGACAGAATAGTACCCAAATCTGAAGACCGATATCGTTTAAACCAGTCGGTCAGCACGGCCTTGAAGCAAGGCAAAGGGTCTATGATGCTGGTAGATGCACAAGACAAAGCACAGTATTTTTCGCAGAACCTGACCGACCCTAAATCGGGTATTTCTTACGAAGACCCGTCGCCCAACAGTTTTTCGTTCAATTCGCCTTATGGCGCCTGCCCTACCTGTAATGGTTTGGGCACGATTGAAGAAATAACCGAAGAATCAATTATTCCTGATAAATCGCTGAGCATTAGCCGCGGTGGTATTGCACCACTGGGCGAATACCGCGATTTGTGGATTTTCAAGCAGATAGAAATTATACTGAAAAGTTTTAAGGCCAATATCTCAACGCCGATTGATAAACTACCACCCGAGGCACTGAAGACCATTCTTTATGGCAGTGAAGAGCCGGTGGCCGTGCCATCAAAAAAATATCCTGGCACTGAATGGAACACCAATTTTGAAGGGGTTATTACCTTCCTGAAACGCCAGCAGGACTCTGACAACGATAAAATACAGGATTGGGTACGCGACTTTCTGGTAATAAGAACCTGCCCTGATTGTAATGGCTTGCGGTTAAAAAAAGAATCGCTGCATTTTAGAATAGACAAAAAAAATATTGCCGAACTGGCAGAATTGGATATCAGTGAAATTGCTGCCTGGTTTGAAAACCTGGAAAGCAGGTTGTCTGACCGCCAGAATATTATTGCCAAAGAGATATTAAAAGAGATACGAAAGAGGCTGGGGTTTCTGCTGGGTATTGGCTTAGACTACCTGACACTGAACAGGCCTTTAAGAACGCTTTCAGGGGGAGAATCGCAGCGGATTCGTCTTGCCACGCAAATTGGCACACAGCTGGTGGGCGTATTGTATATCATGGACGAACCCAGCATTGGCCTGCACCAGAGAGACAACGTAAAACTGATACAGGCCCTGAAAGACCTGAGAGATTTGGGCAATACGGTTCTGGTAGTAGAGCACGACAAAGACATGATGCTGGAGTCAGACTATATCTTGGACATTGGCCCCGGAGCCGGCCGACATGGCGGAAACATTGTAGCCAAAGGTACACCACAGGAGTTTCTGGCAAACAGAAGTACCACCTCTGACTACCTAAGTGGCCGTATAAATATAGACATACCAAAAGAACGTAGAAAAGGCAACGATAAAGCGCTGGTAATTAAAGGGGCTACCGGACACAACCTGAAAAACGTTACCCTGAAAATACCGTTAGGTAAAATGGTTTCTATTACCGGCGTAAGTGGTAGCGGCAAATCTTCGTTGATTCATGAAACCCTGTTCCCGATTCTGAACCGTCATTTCTATAATTCTAAAAGAGAGCCACTGCCGTATAAATCGGTTGAGGGGCTTGAGGCTATTGATAAAGTAATTGAGGTAGACCAAAGCCCGATTGGACGTACGCCTAGAAGTAACCCTGCCACGTACACAGGTATGTTTTCTGACATACGTACTTTGTTTGCTGAATTACCGGAAGCCAAAATAAGAGGGTATAAGCCTGGTCGGTTCTCGTTTAATGTAAAAGGCGGCCGTTGTGAAGCCTGCGAAGGCGCAGGAATGAAAAAGATTGAGATGGAGTTTCTGCCTGATGTACACATAGCCTGCGAGACCTGCAAAGGCAAGCGGTTTAACCGTGAAACCCTGGAAGTACGCTTTAAAGGCAAATCAATAGCAGATGTGCTTGACATGACGGTTGAACAGGCACTTGATTTTTTTGAGTTTCAGCCGAAAATTTTCAGAAAAGTACAAACGCTCTTTGATGTAGGCCTGGGCTATATTACGCTTGGCCAGCATGCCACAACGTTGTCTGGCGGTGAGGCTCAGCGCGTGAAACTGGCCGAAGAGTTATCTAAGAAAGATACAGGTAAAACACTTTATATACTAGACGAGCCTACCACAGGCCTGCATTTTCAGGATATCAAAAAGCTATTGGAGGTACTTCAAAAGCTGGCAGATAAGGGGAATTCGGTATTGATTATTGAACATAATCTGGATGTAATCAAGGTATCTGACCATCTGATTGACCTGGGGCCGGAAGGCGGCACCAAAGGAGGACAGATTATTGCCGAGGGCACACCTGAGCAGGTTGCCAAAGTAAAAGGCAGCTATACGGGGTATTTTCTGAAAGAAGAATTAAAATAACAAGCCTCATCAAGAAAAAAGAGCAATAAACGGTGTTTATTGCTCTTTTTATAACTGAAAACCTAATATTCATCTTCGTTGAAGAAAAAGTCATCTTTGGTCGGATAATCAGGCCAAATTTCTTCGATGCTTTCGTACGGTTGTCCGTCGTCTTCTAATTCTTGTAAATTTTCAATAACTTCAATGGGTGCTCCTGAACGAATCGAAAAATCTATCAACTCATCTTTTGTAGCGGGCCACGGAGCGTCTTCAAGGTATGACGCAAGTTCGAGTGTCCAATACATAGTTTATTCCTTATTTAATGTTACAAAAAATTTGTGGCTGCAAAAGTATAACAATTTTTAATTTGTCAAGTATTTTGTTGCTAAAATGTACTAATTGTCAAACGTTTTTTTTCTAAAATATTATATAAACGTCGAAAAAAACTACATTTTATAGATAAGCCTACTGACTATCAATCTATTACAAAAATAAAAAAAACTCCTTTTTATCAAAATAAAAAGGAGTTTTTTTGTTCCGGGCTACTCCGTGTTTATGTTACTCACGGGTAATTTTACTTGCGCCGCTGGTATGAGAAGAGTTCAGCGCTCTTACTTTACCCAGCCTTATGCTACTTGCCCCGCTTGCGTCAGCCTCAACCTGGTCAATTGCCATGTTGCGTGTGTTAATATGACTGGCACCAGATGCATCTACATCTACCTTATTAGCCGAACCGCGCATGTCTGCATTAGAGGCGCCAGAGGCGTTCAGGCCTATTTCACGTGCATCAACGTCCAAGGCCAGTTTTACTGCACCAGACAATTCAATGTTAATGTCCTGAGTTTTGTCTTTAAAGCCTATTACTTTTACGCTCGATGCGCCCGATAGGTCAAGACCTTCCAGTTTTGGCATCGTAATATTAATGCGTGTTCTTTCATTCCGGCGGCTGAAACTGAATTTATCTCTGTATTCTATTTCAAGGGTTCCACCGTTTACATTTACATCCAGATCATCAATATTATCCTGGCTGTCTGAATTAGCCTCAACACTAAACGTTTCTCCCTGCCGCACCGTTACAACAAATGCGCCTCCAACTTCAATTTCTTTAAAATTGCGTACATCAAACTTTTTATCAAACTGACCTTTGCCTTCAAAAACCTCAGTATCAAACGATATTTCATCGTCGTTATAATTGTCTCTGTTTCTTAAGGCTTCGCGTTCTTCATTGCTTAGTTTGGGGCAATCGCGGCAAACCATACCAGAATCCCTCTTCATTACGAAGGTATATCGGTCTATATCGTCATCGTTTACATCAAATTCATTATTCCAACGACTAAACACCTCATAATAGAATCTTCTTGTTAGCTTAAAATCTTTGTTATAAGGTATGTAAAGTGTCATATCAAGGTCTTGGCGGCGGAAACGCGCCTTTTCTCCCAATAGCATTTCTTCATTAAACACAAGCACCGAGTCACGCTGTTTTACTTCATATAATACATTTCTGGCGTTTTGCTCTGCTTCTGCTTTTGTGCGGCCCTTTGCTTCAAAGCGTTGTTCCAGTTTCAGGTCTGTGCCTTCATAGCCTTTCAGCTCTACGCTCACCTGATTTTTAACTTCTATTCCGTCAAACTCATCATCATGGTTGTCATAAGAATCAATAACCAGGGTCTGGGTTGGTAAAGGGAAGTTTTTGGTTACTTCAACCCTGCCGCTTTTCTTGAAATTCATGGCATATTTAGTTGCCAGAATACCCGTTCCCATTAAACCGGCCAGCCATAGCCCGAGTAACGAAACCCAGAAATTTCGGGTACCTATCCGGCGGTTGGTTATTAATATTAAACCAACCAGTAAAAGAGCAAGAAAAGGGGTAAACATAGCCATAAAGGCAAACAGACCGGCAGTTGGATGAATGTCATCTGCAAACACCCTGAAAGGGCTGTTATCAAAAAACTCGGTACCTTCTATACCACTGGCTACTCCGAAAAACGCAGCCACAGAGCCTACTACCGCTACTAAAGCTACCAATGCAAAACACATCAGCACTATACCCGCAAGAATTCTTACTACAGGCCCCAGATTCTTTAATACATCGCCGATACCCTTAATAACAACCGCTATTAAACGGAATGGGAATAACAATATCTTGGTCAAGGCATTTTCAGGAGCGCTTTTGTCTACTTTAAGACCCTCTTTAATATTGGTTTCAATATTAGAAAGTGTAACTGGCTCACCTTTCATTTCCATCTTTTGGGTAAGGGTTTGTGCTTTAGGCGCCACAATCCAGAGAATAATATAGGTTATACCACCAATAAACACAATAGGCACACCAATAACGAACAATAAGCGGATAACCGTAACGTCGACTCCGAAATAAGCCGCCAGACCACTGGCTACCCCACCCAGCACCTTGTTGTCGTTGTCTCTATAAAATTTCTTGATTTTCTCGTCTTCTTCAAGGTTGGCATTGGGTGGAAACACTATCCAGCAAACAAAGTAGCCAAGAAAAACAAAAGCAGAAATTGACGCCAGGTCATCAATCAAAGGCGGAATACCCAGAAATAAAAACAAGTATATGATGCGTACCCAAACCACATCCATATTGAAATAATGCGCCAGACCAGAGAGTACACCTCCGAGTGCTTTGCGTTTTACATCACGATACAGGCGTTTAGGGGCTGCAGGCTGGGCTGCCTGGCCTGCAGAGGTGGTATCCTGAGCAGAAGCCCCAGATGGCTCAGAACCTGCCGCGGTACTTTCTGCTTTGGCATTAGCTTTGCTTTTAAGGTCTTCTTCTTCCTGAAATGCCTCAAAGTCGGCCACACTGCCCATCGACTGGATGAGGTCGTTTACACCTTCAAGGGTTATTACCTGAGCCACGGTGTCTGACTTGCCCTTGATCCAGAATTTTTCGGCTATGCGGGCTTCGATGTCAGAAACTATTTCCTGACTGCCCTCATAAGAAGAAAAATACTGCTGGATAGAACGCAGATAGTTACTTAATTTGTCGTAGGCATCTTCTTCAATATTAAAAACTACGCCTGCTATATTTATCTGTATTGTCTTTTTCATTGTCTTAAACTGTAAATACCACCGGAAATTGCCGCTGTGGCTTATTTAAAAGAAAGGTAAGTCTTCAGTATTGTAAGATTATTTGGTTTTCTTGCTGATAATGGTACTTACCGATTCTGACAGCTCATTCCAGGTACCATTAAGGTTTTCCAGAAACATTTGCCCGGTTTCGGTTAATACATAATATTTTCTTGGCGGCCCCGAGGTTGACTCAACCCATTTGTAATCTAAAAGACCAGAGTTTTTAAGGCGTGTCAACAGTGGATAGAGCGTACCCTCAACTACCATTATTCTGGCATTGATAAGTTCGTCCAGAATTTCGGAGGCATAAATCTCACCCCTCGAAATTATGTGTAAGATGCAGTACTCCAGTATCCCCTTCCGCATCTGCACTTGAGCATTTTCTAAATCCATATTATCTATATCGTTTAAAGCAGTTTCTGCTCGATTTAACATGACAAAGATAATAAAAGGTACTATGCAATGCAAGATACTTGGTCTAAAAAATTATGCGTTTGGGATGAACGGCCAAAAAACATGAGCAAATCAGGTTTTTTAAGGACGAATTTAATTAGTTTTTAAATTCTATTTCTGCTTTCATTTTGTACTTTTGGGCTTTTAACCAATTTTTGTGAAAACGCCTGACTTCGAAGTATTTATTGGCATCACAAAACTGATGCAGGCTTTAGGCTTACCCAATCCGTATTCGTCTGATTTCCAGCTATACAGGTTTGAAGAAGCCATGAAAACAAGACCTGCCCTTAGCCCTGTTTACAGAAGCGACTGCTACATTTTTGCCCTTATAACAAGCGGACGGCTGGCGTTTAAAGTTGGTATTTCAGACTTTATGATGCAGGCCGGCACGCTGTATTTTTTAAGCCCCTGGCATTTGCAGCAATACCATCGGCTGGAAGACCTGACGGGATACATTTGCTTTTTCAACGAGCATTTCTTTGCCTCTACCCCGGAAGGCCTGCAGTGCGTAAAAGACCTGCCCATGTATCAGCTGGAAGGCAGGGCTGTATTTGACCTGACACCCGACCAGCAACAGCCCTTTATAGACCTGTTTGATCTCATGCTGAAAGAAGCAGGTAATACGGGTGCGTCTCGCTGGGACATCCTGCGCCATCTGATCCAAATTTTTTTTATTAAGGCACAGGAAACCTACCAGGCACATACCAACCAAACGGCCGGTGATTCAAAAAACCAAAGACTGACCAGCGCTTTCGAACGCCTGCTGGAAGAACACTTTCTGCTGCTATCAAAAGGCAGAACAGGAAAGGTTTTTTCGGTAAACGAATTTGCCGAGCAACTGAATGTACACCCTAATCACCTGAGCAATATGCTACGCCGCGAGCTGGGGAAGTCGGCCAAACAACTGATTAATGAACGACTGGCCTTTGAGGCCAAATCTTTGCTGCATACAACAGAACTCTCTGTAACAGAGATTGCCTACCGGCTACGCTTTGACGAACCAACCAACTTTACCAAATTCTTTAAAAAATCAACAGGAATGCTACCCCGCGAATACCGCATGCATACCGCCTGAAAGTACACTATAAGAGAACGGCTATGATTTGCAAATTATAATAAATCTTGCTATAATTATATAATACATGAGTTTTGGGTATCTGCATCTTCGATTTTTACCATTCTTCATGCAATACTTACCGTGCTTGACAGGCTTTGTAAACTGAACTTTGTGGCCTATTTTCTATTATAGTATTCATGGACATACTTACCAAACAATACACCATCGGCAATTCGCTGGTTATAAACCGGATTGGCCTGGGTACCATGCGTGCTACAACGGGGGCGGGGTTGTGGGGTGAACCCACCGACCGCCAGGCGGTTATCAGAGTGATACGGAAGGCCTACGAACTGGGTGTCAATTTTTTTGATACTTCTGATGCCTACGGCCCGGGTTGTTCTGAACTGATTTTAGCCGAGGCCATAGAGCCTTTCAGGCATGAAGTAATAGTAGCTACCAAGGGAGGGGCAGTAAAATATGCTCCCGGCAAGATATTCGCCAGTGGTAAGCCCGGTTATCTGAAAACCGCTGTTGAAGCCAGCCTGAAACGCCTGAATGTGGAAGCCATTGATTTGTATCAGCTGGATGATGTAGACCCCGAAGTACCAATTGAGGAATCGGTTTGGATGCTGGCAACACTGAAGAAGCAGGGGAAAATCAAAGAGATTGGCTTATCTAATGTAAAACCGGCGCAGTTAAGGCTGGCGCAGGGCATTACAAAAATAGTTTCGGTACAAAATTCGCTCAGCATTACTAACCAGACACATCTGGACTTTGCCAAAGCCTGTGCCGCCGAAAACATTGCGTTTATTGCCTATTGCCCCACAGCAATGATTGACACCGATAAAGCCCCGAAATACCGGCAGAAAGCCGCAGAGCTGGGTATTACCCTGCCTCAACTTTCGTTACTCTGGCTTTTGAGAAAGTCATCAAATATTATTCCCATTCCGGGAACATCATCTGAAAAACATTTGCAGGAAAACCTGGCTGTATGGCAACTGGAGCCCTCGGTTCTTAGTTAATCTGCCGGTCTGATAGTTATAATTAAAACCTAAATCTTTACTTATGTGGATTGTTCGATTAGCCCTTAATCGCCCCTATACCATTGCCGTCATGGCATTTTTGATGATGCTCGGGGGCATTATGGCAATCCGTTCGATGCAAACGGATATTTTCCCGAAAATTGATATACCTGTTGTTAACATCGTTTGGGCATATCCGGGTCTTTCTGCCCAGGATATGGAGCGCCGGGTTGTTATTAATAACGAAAGGGGTATTTCCTCTCAGGTACAGGGGGTGTCGCGTATTGAGTCAAGCTCTATTCCGGGTATTGGCTTGTTACGGGTGTATTTTCAACCCGGCACAGACCTGGGCCAGGCGCTGGCACAAATCTCGGCAGTATCATCCACAGCCCTCCGGCAGATGCCTCCGGGTATGCAGCCACCTGTTTTACTGCCTTATAATGCCTCTAACCTGCCGGTGTTACACATGATTATTTCAAGTAACACCATGGGCGAAGATGCCGTGGCCGACTACACCAATAACTTTCTGCGTTTGCGTTTATTTACTATTCCGGGCTTGCAGACCCCCGGTGTTTATGGGGGGAAGCAACGCCAGATTAATATTGACATAGACCCTGCCCAGCTAACAGCCAAAGGGTTGTCGGCCGCTGATGTTATTTCTGCCCTGCAGAACTCAAACGTTATTCTGCCGGCAGGAACAGCCCGTATGGGCGAAACCGAATATAACATAGCACTGAACGCCAGTCCGAGTACGGTTGACCAGTTTTATGATATTCCGGTAAAGGTAATTAACGGCCAGACCATTAAAATTGAAGACATCGGTAAGATATCCGACTCATTTGCCGACCCAACCAATATTGTACGCATTAATGGCAAGCACGCCAGCTATCTTACCATTTTGCGTAAATCAAGCGCTTCTACTCTTACCATTGTGGAATCATCAAAAAACATGATTCCTAAAATAAAAGAAGTGGCGCCTGAAGGTCTGGAAATAACGACCGATTTCGACCAGAGTATATTTGTAAGTGCAGCCATAGATAACGTGTTGCACGAGATGATTCTGGCTATATTTCTGGTTGGTTTGATGATATTCGGATTTCTGGGTAACTGGCGTAACGTTTTCATCGTTATCACGTCTATCCCGTTGGCAATCCTGACAGCCATTATTGTTTTAGACCTGACGGGCAACTCGCTGAACATCATGACGCTGGGCGGCTTGTCATTAGCCGTAGGTATGCTGGTTGACGACGCCACCGTGGCCATTGAGAGTATCCACCGCCAGTTAGGCATGGGTAAATCGCTCGTTCGGGCCATACTAGACGGGGCAGCCGAAATTGCTACGCCTGCTTTGGTTGCTACGCTATCTATCTGTATTGTATTTATTCCGGTTTTGTTCATTACTGGCCCGGCAGGGTTTCTGTTTGTGCCAATGGCCTTGTCGGTAGTAGTGGCCATGCTTACCTCTTACGTGCTATCGCGCACACTCGTGCCGCTGCTTTCAAGATTAATGCTTTCGGCAGGGGCGCATGAAGCACATGGCAGCCGATTTGACCGCTGGAGAGACCGCCAGTTTGAACGTCTGCAAAATACCTACGCCAGCCGCCTGGGCAAAATGCTGAAACAGAAGGGCTTGCTATTGGCAGGCTCGCTTGTTCTGGTAGTGCTAACGGTTGTACTCATAACCCCAATGGTAGGTACCGACTTCTTCCCCACTACAGATACGGGCTTTATGAAACTGCATTTCAGAGCGCCTTTTGGCACGCGTATTGAAGAAACAGAAAAATATGTAGAAAGAATTGAAGAAGCCGTAAGGAAGATTGTTCCTCCGGAAGAATTAAGTACTATCAGCGCCAATATCGGTGTGCCGATTTTCTTTAACCTGGCCTATGTGCAGTCTGACAACGTAAACGGTATGGACGCCGAAATTATGATTGCCCTGAAGAAAGACCACAAACCAACCGAGATATACAGAAACAAGATAAGGGAGGTTCTGAATAACGAGTTTCCCGGAACACAGTCGTATTTTCAGACAGCCGACATGGTGGGGCAGGTATTGAACTTCGGCTTGAGTTCGCCGATTGATGTGCAGATAGAAGTAACCGACTATAACAAAGGCTACGAAATGGCCAAAGTATTGCGGGATTCACTGAGAAAAGTAGCCGGCTTAAAAGATGTTACCATTAAACAGGTACTAGACTACCCTACCCTGAAAGTAGACGTTGACCGCATCAGGGCAGCACAGGTGGGCCTTAGCCAGAGAGACGTGGCCAGTAATTTATTGGTAAACCTGTCGTCGAGTGGTTTGTTTGCACCTTCTTATTTTCTGAACCCGGCCAATAATGTAAACTATACGGTAGTAGTAAAAACACCAAGCAGCAAGATTCAGTCGGTAAGTGACCTGATGAATCTGCCGCTCACCACCAGCGCTACGGCCAATGCCTTAAGCAGTAACTCGACAATTCAGCCAACAGACGTGCCCAGGCAGATAGCCCAGACGGTGCGTAATGTATCAGAAATTACCCCGGGCGTTATGCCAAGCCAGATAAACCATGAGAATATCCAGCGTGTGCTGAATGTATCGGCCAATGTAGAAGACCGCGACTTAGGCTCAGTGTCAGCAGATATTGAGCGCATCATAAAAAAAATGGGGCAGTTGCCTAAGGGATTCAGCATTAACGTGCGCGGACAAGGTCAGGTAATGAACGAGTCATTTACTAATATGGCTCAGGGTCTGGTGCTGGCCATATTGCTGGTATATGTACTGATGGTAGTTTTGTTTCAGTCATTGAAAGACCCACTTATTGTACTGGTATCAATTCCCGGTGCATTGATGGGCATCATCCTGTTTCTTTTTGCCACCGGCACTACCATCAATGTAGTATCGCTGATGGGCTCAATTATGGCGGTGGGTATTGCCGCTTCTAACGCAACCTTATTGGTGAGCTATGCCAATGATTTGCGGGCAGAAGGCTATACCGTGCTAAAAGCCGTTACCGAGGCAGGAAAGGTACGTATGCGCCCTATTCTGATGACAGCCCTTGCCATGGTGTTAGGGATGATTCCGATGGCGATTGGCCTGGGCGAAGGCTCAGAACAAAATGCACCATTGGCACGTGCCGTTATAGGTGGCCTGATTGTTGCCACGCTGTTTACGCTTTTTGTAGTTCCGGCCGTGTATGCCGGTTTATATAAAGGTAAAGCCAAAGCAAATATAAGCCTGCTGGACGACCAAGATGACAACAGCCAATCAGAAGCCTGATAAAACAAAACCCTTGAAACAAACAGACATTTAAAACAAGTAAGTAATATGAAAAATCAACAAAATCTTCGCCGGATCGGATTATTGACCATCATTGTGGTGGCTGTAGGGGTTGGGATTTTTGTGATAAACCGGGCTGATTCTGCCGAACCTCCGGTTTCTAAAACAGCCGATGCTACCTCGGTAAGCACCATTACTATCAGCAGGCAAAAGTCAGAAAGAACCCTGATGTTATCGGCAGAGGCGCGTCCTTACCAATCGGTTACACTTTTTGCCAAAATAAGTGGTTATCTGCAAAAATTATATGTAGACAAAGGGCAGAACGTAAAAGCAGGCCAGACCATTGCTGTGATTGAGTCTCCGGATTTGGAACAGGAAAAACTGGCCTTAGAGGCAGATTTGAAACAAAAGCAAAGCTACCTGCACAGGGTTGAGTCGTTGCTGTCGAAAAAATATGTAACCGAGCAGGAAACCGATAAAGCACGCGCCGATGTTGAAATGGCCAGAGCCCGCCTGGATGCCCAGCGGGAGAAGTTGTCTTACACCATCATCAGAGCTCCTTTTGCGGGTAACGTTTCAGCACGTTATGCCGACGTAGGCGCTTTATTGCAGGCTGCTACATCCTCACAAACCAGTGCGTTGCCTGTGGTTACGGTGTCACAGGTAAATCGTTTAAGGATTACAATATTTATAGAGCAGGCCGATGCCGCCTCTATCCGCCCGGGTACACCGGTTGATATTCTTGTACCGGGCTCGGCCGATACCCTGCATGCCAGTATTACCCGTATGACCGGCGAACTGGATGCGCGCACGCGCATGATGCTGGCCGAGATTGAATACAACAACGCCAATAACCAGATACTGGCAGGCAGTTTTCTGAAAGTGCTGATTCACCTGCCTGCTCAGGAGTTTCTAAGCATGCCTGCTCAGGCATTGGTGGTGAAAGGTGATAAGTATTTTGCACCTGTTATTAAAGACAACCGTGTGTTTTACAGACCCATCAAAATAGGTGCAGGAGACGGGCTTCATTACCGGGTTTATGCAGGCCTGAACGAAGGAGACGTGGTGGCCCTGAACGTAGGAAACTCATTAATAGATAGCACACTGGTAAAAGTGGTTAATAAACCGGCAACTAAATAATGAAAAGAGTCATATTGATTTTATGTATCTGGGGCTGTGGATTCACCCTTTCGGCACAGGTAAAAACTTTAAGTTTTCAGGAAACGCTTCAAATGGCCATACAGCAGAATGTGGGCATTAAAAAAGCACAGAATAGCGTTGAATCTGCCAGATGGGATGTTTACGGAAGCAAGAACCTCTTCCTGCCTAATGCTACATTTAACGGCGGCTTCAATTTCCAGTCGGGCAGTAACCTGCTTACCGTGGCTACGCCTTCTCTGGTAGCCAGTACTTATACAGGGCTAAACCTGCAGGCCAACAGTAACTATGTGTTGGCCGATGGCGCTGCCCGTAGGTATCAGGTGCTGGTATCAGAAAAAACAGAAGAAGCGGCAACCACTCAGCTTAAATTTACGCGTCAGCAACTAACCAATGACTTGAGCCTGGCATTTTTGCAATTATCGCTCGACCGCCGGTTAATTGAGATTGCCGAACAGAACTGGCAACTGTCTAAAGAACGTGATACCGTGCTGACAGGGCTGGTAAAAGCCGGCCTTAGATTACCCAATGAACTTTACCAGCAACAGGCACAAACCCGACTGGACGAGCAACAGGTAATAGCTGCCAGAAACCTGCTACAGAGCCACAAGATATTCTTAATCCGTAGATTAAACCTGCCAGCCGGGGAGTACGATTTTCAGGATTTACCCGACGAGAGCCTGCCTGGTTATTCAACGCAGGAGGCAATCAGTTCAGCTTATAACAGAAGAAATGATTTATTGACACTGAAGCAGCAACGTGAGGCCATTGCCTTGAGAACCCCGATTATTAAGGCCAATTTAAAACCCCAACTGGTTGCTACGGGAGGTTTAACCACCGCAGGCAGGTACCTTTTCCAGCAGAATATCAATGGTAATGATGTATTGAGCAGCATTGAGCAACGCAATATGCTACGCCAGTTAGGCAATCAGGTAAACGTATATGCAGGGTTAAATCTGGTTTGGAATATATTTGACCGCAACCAGACCAAAACGGCTGTTGCCAAAAACCGCATAGAAGAAATGAACCGCCAACTGGATATTCAGGACAGGCAAGACCAGATCAGAGCAGAAATTAAACAAGCCTTGACCGACTACGAAACCGCACAACAACAGTACACCACTGCAAAGGCGCAGTTATCAGCAGCACAAGCCGCTTTTGAGTTACAGCAAGGCCGCTTTCAGAATGGTCTGGCTACCTTAATAGATTTATTTACGGCACAAAACTCGCTGGCATCAGCCAAAGTAAATGTAGCCCGCGCTACCATTCAGGTACGCTACCAGCAGAAACTGCTGCAGTTTTATACGGGTGATGTGCAGGAGTAAACGTAAACAAAAATGAGGCTGTCCAAAAAGGGGCAGCTTCTTTTTTTAGTTCAGATAGGAATGATTCGGGTTTTACTAAGCGGCGTAGCGATATTTTACCTGGTAAGATTCAAAAAGTACATAAATAGTCCTATTTT